>CASBQB010000001.1 GCA_949127655.1 Chroococcales cyanobacterium PMM_0086
AAACGTATTAGTGAAAGTCTTGTCACAGTTAGGGCACAAATAACGTTGTCCTCCCTTACTTGTTTTTCCGTGTTTATGGGCTTTCTCGTTACCACACAAAGGACATTGCATTTTGAGTTAACAGGCATAATTATTACCCTATTATATTATTATCCCACGTTTATTCGCCGCACGACCGAAAATCGCAATCGCAGCCATCCTTTATCATTTTCAACCTTGACAGTTCCTTTCCTAGTTTTAGAACGCTTTCTCATCTCTGGAGTAGCTTGAGCATCAATTGGGTGGGTAGTCATAGCAGTTCAGGTCAACCAATTTATTTTCTACCAATTTTCTACCAATTTTAGGTCAAAAATTGCTTAAAATGACCCAACCTTGATGCCTTGTTGAGAATGATCAAACTTTTGATATGCGGTAAAAACTAACAAAACCCGCTTCTAGAGCGAGTTTTAAACTAAGCCTGTGATGAGGATTGAACTCATGACCTCACCCTTACCAAGGGTGTGCTCTACCACTGAGCCACACAGGCAGAGGTGGGCCGGGTTGGATTTGAACCAACGTAGGTTACCCAGCGGATTTACAGTCCGCCCCCATTAACCACTCGGGCACCGACCCTCAACTTCTTTAGCGTTATCCATCATAACACTCTTTCCTAAATAAAACAAGCTTTTTACTTAGGAAGTGGGCGAGAAGAGACTCGAACTCTTATGACCTCACGGCCGCTACATTTTGAGTGTAGTGCGTCTACCAATTCCGCCATTCGCCCTGGCTAACTTTACTATTATAATCACGATGACGTATTTTTAGCAAGTGGGAATATTCAGGCGAGCTAGCCCAACGATCTATTTCTTTGGCACGTAAGACAGGTACAGGGTGACTTAATTGGGCTGTTTGGCTTTTTTTAAGCATCTCCCCTAATTCTGTTTGACTAATGTCCTCATATGATCTAGATTGTTCCACAAAAGCCTCTAGATTTAATAGAGGCGCTAATTTAACGGAACCACCGCAAAGCTTCATCAAAAGTGACATGACTATCTTGGGATCTTGTACAGCTAAAAGAGCTGCCCGATCACAACTAAATTCCGCACAGCGTAGCCATTCTAGCATCTGCCCTCTCAATGATTCTGCTAATATAGCCCCAACACTGGAGAATAGACCACCAGCCAGAACTAATATATTAATTGCGGTCAAATAAACTCCATGTTCACACTTAAGATGTCCTAACTCGTGAGCGATCACTGCTTGAATTTCTTGGGGAGTCAGTAAGTCAATTAGAGAAGTATGCAGGACAACAAAAGGTCGCGCACCGCGCATAGCGAAGGTATAAGCGTTAGGGACTGGGTTCTGTTGAACATACAATTGAGGAGGTTCAACTTCGAGAATTTGACAAGATTCCAGCAAAAGATCATGTATTTCGGGTAGCTGTTTCTCCCCGACTAGGACACTTGAGGCGATGTTATTCAGATAGAAGAACTCATCAGCTATCGAACCCAGAAGAGTTCTAATAGCTATATCTAACCCTAGAACCTTTTTGAGACTTTGAGTAGCCGCAAGGTCTAGAGGGTGGCGAAAATCATCTGCTTTGAGTCCGAGTAAGGATTGTTTAGCGCCCATTTGAATTTTATTTACCTACTAACAAGGTTTTGATCTTTTCTAAGCTTGGCCAGTCTGGTTTTCTCTCTAGTCCATCCCTGATATTCTCTTCAACATCCTGCCTAATTTGAGCATCTAAAGCCATGATCCCACTAGCTGCTTCAATATGAGGACGGATACCGCTTTCTCCTGCCTCTAGCATAGCTAGAGCTAAATTAACACGACCTTGAGGAGATTTACCGTCTAATTTGACACTTTTTTGAGCAGCTTTCAGGGCAGTTTTGGGCTTGTTAGCTAGAAGATAAAGCCAAGCTAAACAAGCCCAAACAGTAGCATTTTTAGGTTCTCTTAAGGAGAGTTCTTTAAAGATGGGTAGCAGAAGATCTACTCCCTCTCCTGCTTTGTAGCGTTCTATGCCTTCTTCTAGGCTAATTAGGGTTAATTCTGTCATAATTCTTTACTTAATTAAACACCAAAAGACTTGCCACAGCCACAAGTTTGATTAGCATTGGGATTAGTAAACTGAAAACCGCCGCCAATTAAAGCATAGCTATAGTCGAGCATCAGACCATAGAGATAGAGTAGACTTTTGCGATCACAGATAATCTTAAATCCCTCATAGTCGAAGACTTCATCATGTTCTGTAACTTTGTTCAAGTCCTCAAAGTCCATCATATAGGACATTCCAGAGCAACCACCATTACGGACACCGACCCGTAAACAAAGAGCATCGCCCTGTTGTTCTTTGAGCATCATCAGGTGTTTAAGGGCCGCTTCCGAAAGTTGGATACCCTGTTGTTGAGTTTGAGATTGAGTAGCCTGTGTCATATTTCTCCAATTAGGTCTTGATGACTTATTCTATGTCTATTCTATCAATCTGGTTGTATTTGTTGCCCAGTTTTTTGTGACCACCTTTTCCAAGCACCTGCACTTCTGATAGATACCCAAAGGAGTAACATAGCAATTAGTCCGCCATTAGTCGGTGCATGAAAGGCAAAGAGGACTAAAATAACACAGAGAATATCCTCTAAAATAACCCCCCAAATGGGTATACCTCTAAGTCGAAAAAACCAGCCTATCTGCACTAGCTGTAAAACTAGTGCGAACAGTCCCCCAATCATTCCCACTAACCAAAGGGGTTCAATTGACTGATAACTCAGTTTAATAACTGTAGTAGTCATTATTGCCCCACAGGGAAGACTAAAGAATAGCTGGACTTGTTGGAGCATTCTCTGTCCTAGGAGCTTTTTTGAGCCTAAGAGTTCAAAAATCGACCAACTAGTCAGGACAGCGATCAGCACTTGTGGATGCACTGCCCAAAGAAGAGGCAGATCTGACCATAGTCTGTCATTGTAAAATAAGCCGAGCATTAATAAAGGTAGAGCAATTCTCATTCCGGCAGCACCAGCAGCAGAAAATCCAGCTAAAAGAGCAATTAAAACAAGCATCATTAATAAAAACAAGGAGAAGTTAAAAAATGTCTGGGTTATTGCTTACCGATGCTAGTAGTAGATTGAAGAATGCACTGAAGTATCATTCCATGTCAGAAGATGCTATCGCTCGTCTACAGTCCCCTAAAACCACTGTCAGCGTCTCCATTCCTGTGCGAATGGATGATGGCTCTCTACGTATTTTCCAAGGTTATCGAGTGCGTTACGATGACACCAGAGGACCTGGTAAAGGTGGAGTTCGCTATCATCCTCAAGTTGGCTTAGATGAAGTACAGTCTTTAGCCTTTTGGATGACTTTTAAATGTGCTCTACTTAATCTTCCCTTCGGTGGGGCTAAAGGTGGTATTACTTTAGACCCTAAAGAACTTTCTAAAGCAGAATTAGAACGTCTAAGTCGTGGTTATATTGAAGCGATTGCCGATTTCATCGGACCTGATACTGATATCTTGGCACCTGATGTCTATACTAACGCAATGATTATGGGCTGGATGATGGATCAGTATAGCATTATTCAAAGAAAGTTCTCTCCGGCTGTTGT
>CASBQB010000002.1 GCA_949127655.1 Chroococcales cyanobacterium PMM_0086
ACAAAACCTATTCTATGCGCAATCCGGCAATAATAGCCCCATAGCGATTAAAAGTGGTGGTCAAATTTCCGAAGGTATCTATCCAGAATGGCAAACCCTGGCAGCAGAAAGAGTAGGTACTGAAAATCAAGTCCTTTGGAAAAACACTACAGGTAACTTCCTTCATCTTTGGCATATGGATGATAACTGGAACAAAGTATCAGCAGAAGGTTCATGGTCTCTCAATTCTCCAGAAGCCACCACTTTAGAAATTAACTTTGGACTAGACTTGAATGCTAATGGGACTATCGGTAACCCAGTCGAAAAGGTAGGAAACACCTTCTTAGTTAAAGATGCACAAAACCTATTCTACGCGCAATCCGGCAATAATAGCCCCATAGCGATTAAAAGTGGTGGTCAAATTTCCGAAGGTATTTATCCAGAATGGCAAACCCTAGCAGCAGAAAGAGTAGGTACTGAAAATCAAGTCCTTTGGAAAAACACTACAGGTAACTTCCTCCATCTTTGGCATATGGACGAGAACTGGAACAAAGTATCAGCAGAGGGTAGTTGGTCTCTCAACTCTCCAGAAGCATTGACTCAAGAAAGTAACTTCTCTATGGACTTCAATGGCGATGGTCGTTATCGTATTGGACAGGTTGACTTCCTGACCGGGTTATCTCTGGCTAATAATACTACAGCTAAAAACTATGACTTGACCTACAGTGATGGTCCATTATCAACTCAAGCGGGACATTCAAATTATGGAGTTCTAGAGAACTGGCAAAATGGTGACTTGATTACCTTAAAACAATCTCTAGGCGATTATATTTTAGGAAATGTCTCTAATCTTAATGGACTTAGCGGTACAGGTATCTATCAAGATCTCAATCAAAATGGGATAATTGATAGTAACTCAGATTCCCTCATCGGTCTGGTTAGTAATGTTTCCACAGGTCTAGCCCTAAATAATCCTAGCGCATTTAAGTTTGTTTAGAAGAGTTAAAAATTAACCCTGATTTGAAATAGTAGAGAACACCTATTCTCTACTATTTATTGGCTAAATCGCTTAACTAAATAGACCTCTTGCATAAATAAGAATAAAATCAATTCAATCATCAATTACTCCTACTATTGCCTTATTGCCTATTCCCCGACTTCTGCCTGAAGTCTATTGTTCAATGATTGACTGGTCTATTTATCTCGTGAAGAATTGTTAGCAAGATTTAATTACTAAAAACAACCTAAATTTATTGTGTTTCCTTTTCTGCAATCAATTGAAGAAAGAATAATCCCAAAGCTTTATCTAATCCTTCATTTTTTTGTGGACAGCCATGTTGAGTTAAACATTTAGGACAACCCCTTTCACAATCACAAGCTTGTACCAAAAGACGAGCCTTACTAGCTACTTGAGACATTTTTTGAAAAATAGACTCTGATGCACCATTTCCCCCATCACAAGTATCAAAAAAGTAGTTGACAATACGCTCATTTTCCCCGACAACCAGACAGTTAACATCTTTACCAGAAGAGAGAACCACCAAGGGTAAAGCAAAAATCAATTGATGTCCTGCACTATGTAAAGCTAAAAAATCTGCAGGACTACTCCAAAGATACTTCAGATCATTAGGAACATTATCATTATATACTGCTTTAAGTTCCGACCTGAGACGATTAGCTTCTTCTTCTATCGCTTTAACTAGACTGGGATTAATTTCTAGTTTGACTACAGGTGCTTGATATTTAGACTGTAATGGTTGTTTAAATTGAACCAATTCTTTAAGAGTGGTAATCTCAGCATAGCGAAGGAAATGATGACAACGTGAACAGTGTTTTCCTTCCAGGGGCTGGAAATAGGCAGAACATCTTTGATTAATACAAGTTAAGCTATAAGATCTAGTTAAGAGCTTGTAGCCTGTTACTGATGTTGTAATTTCACCCCAATGTAGACGTAATCTGATTCTCCCTTCAGGAATAGGAGTAGAGAGAATAATCGGTTCTTCCAGTAAACTCATTATTTTGACATCTAAAGTTGTCTCAGGTTGGGTTAGTAAATCACACTCTGCACTCAATGGTTTAAGTAAAGCTTTTCTATTCTCTAAATCAAGTTGTTCACATTGATAAGTGACTAGTTTTCCTTGACTATCACTAGCACTATAAATAGCATCTGGAAAGACTTCCCGATAGGCTAACTCTAAAGTCATTTCCTCAAAAGCTTCACCTGTTTCTAGATCCACTAATTCAATTGTATTTAGATCATTTCCTCTAATATTGACCTCCCGATGTGGAAAGTTACTCGCACGCAAATCATTAGATGAAGTTAGAAAAAGCTTTTCCTGATTGAGAAGTTCACCAATCAGATTATTACTAGTTTTTCCAAAGCGCGCTTCAATTTCTGATAATGGTAACCCACTCTCAAAACAACAGCATTGAAGATGCTTACTGAGGATCGTTGGATAATTAGGATTAAAAGCGGCACTTTCAACAGATGCAGAGAGTAATTCTTGAGGATACTTACCATAATAGAAGTCAAGGGGATCTGTGCTAATGGGAATGAAAATAACTAGACCTGGATGTCCTCTCCCGACTCTCCCTATGCGTTGACGGAAAGACATAATAGAACCAGGATAACCCCGAATAATACAACAGTCCATTTCTGGTAAGTCGATTCCTGCTTCTAGTGCTGAAGTTGAGATAATTATCTTAATTTGACCATCTTCTAATTGTTGGATTAAACGACGACGATGTTCAGATTTTAAAGAACCATAGAACGGGGCAACTTTTTCCGCTAGATGCTTTAGATTGTTTCTAGCAGCTTCCCTTTGAATTAATTTCAAAAGAGTTTTTACTGAAGCCCTCGCATTACAGAAAACAATACCACTTAAGCCCTGCTGGATTAAAGATAGAACTAGTTTACTAGTATCGGGATTGGGTGAACTAGTTGGAAGAGTAGAAAGAATAGTCTTTGTGGCTGAAAAGCCTTTACTGATATCGATTAAATGAAGTCTTTCTGGTTGGTCTGTTCTACCACTAAATCGAGCAGCTACTTGGGCTGGATTGCCAATTGTTGCCGAGGAACAGATAAACTGTAACTTATCGCTATTACCCCCAACACTATCTACTGCTCTCCTCAAACGGCGCATTAAATTGGCAAAATGAGCACCAAAAGCCCCTATATAGGTGTGAGACTCATCAATGACTACCCAACGCAAATAACGCAAAAATTCCCGCCATTGCTGCCATTCTCTAAGACGTTTTATTTTTTCTATTTGGTAATGGAGTAGGTCGGGACTGACTACCAGAATATGAGGAGGGGTAGGGGAGAATAATTTAAGACGGTCTTGATACCCAGTATCTCCAGTCATTTCCCCTACTTTAAGCTTGGTGGTTGATGGCAGAACTTCGACTATCTTTTGTAATTTCCGTAGTTGATCAAAAGCTAGGGCTTTTAGGGGAAAGATATAGAGAGCATAGTCTAAATTATTATTGAGACATGATTCTAAAATGGCTAGATTATAACAGAGGGTCTTTCCTGAAGCTGTAGGGGTAGAAAGAGCTAGATCTTTACCGTTTCTTAGTTGTCTTAAAGCCTCTAATTGATGCCCATATAGTTGATTAATACCTATTTCAGTTAGAGCTATTTTTAAAGCAGATGGTAAATCTTCTGGTATAGGGAAGAATTTACCCTTAGTCGGAGGAAGGATGGTAATATCAGTCAAAACAGAGGCTAATTCTGTGGCAATAGTTCTGAATTCAGGTTTTTTGATACTTTTAAGCTGTTCTCTATTAATTAGCTCTGTTTTTTGACTGGGTTGAGGTTCTAAAGAGGGTCTTTCTAGTGCTACTAATACTCCATCCTCTAGTAATTTTTGCCAATCTTTGAACTGAACAGGACTAGAGTAACTGGGAAATTTAGCAATTAAGCAATTTCCCAATAAGCTTACAATGACACCTGTTCCATAAACTGAAGAACGAAGAGGTTTACCAACCGATAGATAACTAGGAATAGGTTGATTACTTTGCTTACTAGCGCGGATAATTGCGGCATAATCAATTGGTTCGTTCACTGATTCTACTTTTCTCTGGGGTCTTCTTGCAGTTTACGACAAACTCACTCTCAAAGTAGCAGCAGCCATCTAGGTAAAGAGTAAAATAAAAGTAAGCCAAAGCCTTATTTTATACAGTTTCAAATGCTCTCTTTTATCAGTTCCCTTTTAATAGCTGCCTGGATAATTTTAATCGCCGTCCTATCTATTCAAAATGTCACAGATGTCTCCCTGCGTTTTTTAGTCTTTGAATCAATTAGAATGCCTATAGGAGTCGTCCTGGCGATCAGCGCTGCAGTCGGAATGATTGCACAACCTCTATTATTCTCTATTTTTAGAGTAAGAATAAAATAGTCAAAACCTTGTAGAAAAATTAGCCCGGCTAAGGTTAAAGGTGTTACAATCTGAGGACAATACCCTAGGGGTGCTTAGGTTACCTAAGCTGAGACAGTCCCTTGGAACCTGAGACTAGGTAATTCTAGCGTAGGGAAGCGGTTTAAAAAGGAAACTATTTATTATGAGAGCAGACTGGATAGCCAAGCGACAAGGACAGCCTAATGTAACACAAATACACTATGCTCGTCAAGGTATCATCACAGAAGAAATGGACTATGTGGCTAAAAGGGAAAAACTTCCGGCTGAGTTAATCAGAGATGAAGTGGCAAGAGGAAGAATGATTATTCCAGCTAATATTAATCATGCTAATCTAGAACCCATGTGCATTGGGATTGCCTCTAGTTGTAAAGTAAATGCCAATATAGGAGCATCCCCCAACTCTTCTAATATGCAAGAGGAATTAGATAAACTCTTCCTATCGGTCAAATATGGTGCCGATACTGTGATGGACTTATCTACAGGTGGTGGTAATCTAGATGAAATTCGCACAGCCATCATCAATGCTTCACCCGTACCAATTGGAACGGTACCTATTTACCAAGCACTAGAAAGTGTCCATGGAAACCTAGAAAATCTAACCCCTGATGACTTCTTACACATCATTGAGAAGCACGCTCAACAAGGGGTAGACTATATGACTATCCACGCGGGTATTTTAATAGAACACCTTCCACTAGTCAAAAATCGCATTACAGGAATAGTTTCTCGTGGGGGTGGTATTCTGGCCAGATGGATGCTACATTACCACAAACAAAACCCACTTTATACCCATTTTGATGCCATTATCGACATCTTCAAACGTTACGATGTCTCCTTCAGTCTAGGTGACTCCCTGCGTCCAGGTTGCACACATGATGCTTCTGATGCGGCTCAATTAGCTGAACTGAAAACCCTCGGACAGTTAACCCGTCGTGCTTGGGAACATGATGTACAAGTGATGGTAGAAGGTCCTGGTCATGTCCCAATGGATCAAATTGAGTTTAATGTCAAAAAACAGATGGAAGAGTGTTCAGAGGCTCCTTTCTATGTCTTAGGACCGCTAGTAACAGATATTGCCCCTGGTTATGACCATATTACCTCAGCCATAGGAGCGGCACTAGCTGGCTGGTATGGTACGGCTATGTTATGTTATGTTACACCCAAAGAACACTTAGGATTACCTAATGCTGAAGATGTTCGCAACGGTCTGATCGCCTACAAAATAGCGGCCCATGCTGCAGATATTGCCCGTCATCGTCCAGGTGCAAGAGATCGGGATGACGCACTCTCTCACGCGCGCTATAATTTCGATTGGAACCGTCAATTTGAACTATCTCTAGATCCAGAAAGAGCAAAAGAATACCATGATGAAACATTACCTGCAGATATCTACAAAACTGCAGAATTCTGTTCCATGTGTGGCCCTAAATTCTGTCCTATGCAGACTAAGGTTGATGCAGATGCTATTACTGAGTTAGAGAAGTTCCTGGAAAAAGAACGACCCACATTAAGTCAAGTTTAGAAGATCTTAAAGGGGTGGCAACTGTCACCCTTTTTCAAGAAAGCCAAATAGGTTCAAGTTCTAAAATAAAACCCGGTAAAACATCTTCACCTGATATAAGTTGAGGAGATTCTAATATCTCAACTTCAAGGCCTTGACGATATATCTCCACTTGGCGATCTTGGGGATTAATTAACCAGCCTAAAAGAGTCCCATTAATAAGATACTCCTGCATTTTATCCTGTATAGTTATTAACTGGTCGCTAGGAGAGAGTAATTCAATGACAAAGTCAGGACTTAGAGGTAAAAACTTCTCTTGTTGTTGTGGGGTTAAATTCTGCCATTTTTCTAGAGTGATCCAAGCAGCATCTGGTGAACGATCACCACCTTTAGGAAGTTTAAAGCCTGTAGAAGAATCAAAAACTAATCCTAACTTATTTTGACGACTCCATGCTTGTAATTGATAGGTAATTTCGGCATTACGGTTACCAGTTTCTCCATCTGTTGGTGACATAATAATTAAACTTTCTTGTGCATCCCTTTCAAAGAGTAAATCTCGATTATTAATACATAACTGAAAGAATTGTTCATCGGTTAATTCAAGAGATTGTAAATCAAGTATTAGGTTAATCATCTTGGTAATCTCAGTATTATAGGTAATTATAAACTAAATCTTAGGACTAGGCAAAAGTCAAACAAGCAAACACCTGATTAACAGTTAAAGCTAACTCAATTCCCTGCAAAATAGGTAATCTATCATCTCCTTGTAATAATTGTACCCGTTGTTCTGGAAAGACAATTAAATGCCAGTTTTTCAGCTTGTTTCTCTGTTATTTCTACTTTTCCAATAATACTGCCTACTTTTCTGACTCTTCCTGCTTTTGTCTGCGTTGCTGTTACCCTACCCTACGGGCTGTGGGCGTAGCCGCCCGCAGGGTCTACGTCAACGGGCGACTACCCTGCGGGCGACTACGTCTACGTCCACAAAAAAAAACTTCCTCGTTTGCTGGACCCACTTCTTCTAGCATATGAGCCTTTATTGCTATTTCTATACTTTCAAAATCTTTTAGGTTTTCGCTATAGTGTATTTTTGACTAAAATCTCAGCAATATTTCTAGAATATTCTTTTAACTTTTGCTTTTCTTCTGGAGTCATGTTTTTTCGTGCTCATTACAATATCTCTATTTTCGCTTTTTGTTGTACTTTTTTATTTGAGTATTTATACTTATTGCAAATCTGGGATGCTCACCTTATGATTTTCATAAGGTACACAAAAGTGACTTGCTACTAACAGTGGCTCTACGAGACGAGGACATTACCTTCTTGTAGAACAAGAGAATTGTATTGATTAGAACGGCCGACTCATTTTCAAAATTTTACTAGGGAGCTAATTATGTTTGAAGCTAACATTTCTGGCGGTAATGGGGCGATTACGAGTTTTCTTGATACTTCCCTGCAAACCTCGCTGTACAGATTAAGTCTTGCTTCAGACAATGCTAATTTCTTGTCAACAATGTCGGCTATTTTTGGGGAAGATGCAAAAATCGAGCAATTGCAAGGTTTAGTAGAGCAGTGGACAGGAAAAAATTTCAACCAATTTCCATTGTTTCAGGTTTTGCCCACTGAGCTAATGGGGCAAGCCCAGGGATCTTTTTCTGGCGAGACTAATACAATTTATTTATCCTTAGAATATATTTCTCAAGCGATAAATAAAACTAATGATCAATTGGTAGGAGTAGAAGGTGTTCTACTAGAGGAGATTGGGCATTTTGTCGATAGTTTGCTGAATCCCAACAATGACACACCTGGAGATGAAGGAGAATTATTTGCCGCCACGATCCTAAATACGCCTCTGACGGATGGTGAAAGATGGCGCATTTCCCATGAGGATGATCATAGCTTACTTTTCGTTGATAACCACTGGATTCCTGTGGAGCAATCTTCTCCAGACTTGGCAGGAAATACACTAGCCACTGCCCGCAATATAACCCTAGGCGCGGTCACTACAACTTTTAACGACTCTGTTAATGGAGCCGATCTAGACGATTATTACAAATTCACTCTAGCCAACGGTGGAAATTTATCTGTTAATTTAACAGGACTGGCAGCAGACGCTAACCTCAGACTTTTAGACAGTGCTGGAAACTTTGTA
>CASBQB010000003.1 GCA_949127655.1 Chroococcales cyanobacterium PMM_0086
CTATACTAAGAACATTCTGTTAAACGAAGGGATGCGCGCCTGGATGGCTCCCCAAGATCAGATTCACGAAAGATTTGTCTTCCCTGAGGAGGTACTGCCCCGTGGTAACGCTCTCTAATTTATCCGTTGGCGGACGTGACCAAGACACAACAGGATATGCTTGGTGGTCAGGTAATGCCCGTCTCATCAACCTATCTGGTAAACTCTTAGGTGCTCACGTAGCCCATGCTGGTCTGATTGTATTTTGGACAGGAGCAATGACACTTTTTGAAGTGGCACACTTTGTCCCAGAAAAACCCATGTATGAACAGGGAATAATCCTCCTCTCTCACCTAGCTACCCTCGGTTGGGGTGTAGGTCCTGGTGGAGAAGTTATTGATACCTTCCCCTACTTCGTGGTCGGTGTATTGCATCTGATCTCCTCAGCCGTTCTGGGACTCGGTGGGATCTATCATGCCATTCGCGGACCTGAGACCCTGGAAGAATATTCCAGCTTCTTTGGCTACGACTGGAAAGACAAAAACCAAATGACCAACATCATCGGTTATCACCTGATCCTTTTGGGAATAGGTGCACTACTATTGGTCTTTAAAGCGATGTTCTTCGGGGGTGTCTATGATACCTGGGCCCCTGGTGGTGGAGATGTTCGGGTCATCACAAGTCCAACGCTCAACCCTGCCATAATTTTCGGTTACCTTCTGAAAGCTCCTTTCGGTGGGGAAGGCTGGATCGTCAGCGTTAACAACATGGAAGACCTGATCGGTGGTCACATCTGGGTTGGTCTGATCTGTATCGCTGGCGGGATCTGGCACATCTTGACTAAACCATTCGGTTGGGCCCGTCGCGCCCTGATCTGGTCTGGAGAAGCTTATCTCTCCTACAGTTTAGGTGCTCTCTCCCTAATGGGTTTCATAGCCTCACTCTTTGTCTGGTTTAATAATACAGCTTATCCTAGTGAGTTCTTTGGACCAACCGGAATGGAGGCTTCACAATCTCAAGCCTTTACTTTCTTGGTACGTGACCAACGCATGGGCGCGAACATCGCCTCTGCCCAAGGTCCAACCGGCTTAGGAAAATACCTCATGCGCTCTCCCACTGGTGAAATCATCTTCGGTGGTGAAACTATGCGTTTCTGGGACTTCCGCGGCCCTTGGTTAGAACCTCTCCGTGGTCCTAATGGTCTAGACCTAGACAAACTAAAAAATGACATTCAACCTTGGCAAGTTCGCCGCGCGGCTGAATACATGACTCATGCACCTTTGGGTTCTTTGAACTCGGTTGGTGGAGTAATCACAGATGTTAACTCTTTTAACTATGTCTCCCCTCGTGCTTGGTTAGCAACTTCTCACTTCTTCCTCGGTTTCTTCCTCTTGATCGGTCACCTATGGCACGCTGGACGCGCTCGCGCTGCAGTAGCTGGCTTTGAAAAAGGTATTGATCGTGACAATGAAGCTACTTTGAGTCTGCCTTACCTCGACTAAGAAGGTTTAGTTATTCTAAGGAGCCTCTACTTGTTGTTAGAGGCTCCTTTTCCGTTTAATTTAACTCTAAATCTACTGATGTTAAAAGAGGTTTTTCTGGGTAAGCTCGTTAATGAAATATAAATTAATCAGGTATGCAGGTAAAACAGCTATGAATAGTCAATTCAAAATCAAACTCCTCCAAAATCTTGCTAAAAACAAAGCTAATCAAGGTTTTACCTTAATTGAACTACTAGTTGTCGTAATTATAATCGGTGTACTTGCAGCAATCGCCTTACCTAACTTACTTGGCCAGGTAGCTAAAGGCAGACAGGCTGAAGCTAAAAATAACCTTGGTGCTATCAACAGGGGTCAACAAGCTTATCGTTCTGAAAAGGGCGTATTCGTTCCTCTTTCCAACACATCTTTAGGTGTAAAAGTCACTGGTCAGTACTACACCTATCCACAGGGTACTGTAGTTGCAGGTGGCAACACAACCTACGGTTCTTTCTCGGCTAACTCCTTAACTACCTACGCCAACGATATCAGAAACTACGCTTCTGCTGTCAACCAAGATACCAATGGTAACTTTGCCGCAATTATCTGTGAATCTACAGGTACCGCTGCTGCTGCTGGTACCGTAACACCCAGTGCAGGTGTGCTTGCTGCTGCAGCCTTAAACTGTGGTACATTCAACACAGTCAACTAATCAATGCTTTGGACTTAACTAAATTATTGTTCCCCTAATCTTGTTGATCTTCAACAAGATTAATTCATTTTAAGCACAGGTCTGAGCTAAAATTCAGCCAAAGTGGGTATTCTTTTTTCTGTCAAAAGATGAACACACTTCTTGCTAGAAAAACAGCCATGAACAACCAATTCAAAATTAAACTTCTACAAAACTTAGCGAGAAATAAACCTAATCAGGGTTTTACCTTAATTGAACTACTTGTTGTGGTGCTTATTATTGGAGTACTAGCAGCAATAGCCTTACCTAACTTACTTGGCCAGGTAGCTAAAGGCAGACAGGCTGAAGCTAAAAATAACCTTGGTGCTATTAACCGTGCTCAACAAGTCTATCGTTCTGAAAAAGGCGTATTCGTATCTCTAACTCAACAAGGTTTAGGTCTGAGAATCCAGCCGCAGTACTATATTTATAGTGATACAGTGCCACCTGCAGGAAGTAATTCTTATGCTTCTTATACAGCAGTTCCCATACTACAGTACCAGTCTGATATTAAGAACTACGCTTCTGCAGTAAGCGAAAGTAACGCGGCTGTTTTTGCTGGAGTTATTTGTGAATCTGTGGGTACTATAGCATCTGGTAACGGCGCAGTAGCAGCCTCAACCCCAACAGCGGACACCTGCACAACTGGTAATCAAGTTAACTAAATGATAGTATAAAAAAAAGAGCTTATTTGGTGCTCAAGGAAAGATGACATTTTTTATTAGCAACCAGAATGCCCTTGAGAATTTAGGGAAAAATACTATAGAGGTAACCTGTAGGAAATTCTTAACCCTAGAACCTGAAAATATTGCCTTGACTTGGCTGGTCTATGATGCACCAACAATAGTCAATACAGGAGGGGCGATTGCTTCAGAAGAGTTCTGGCGCTACCCTTTGCGTGGCTATTCTTATCGAGGGAAAGAACGCATCTTTCCAGCAAGTCTAGTTAAGTTATTTTATGCAGTAGCTGTTTGTGAATGGTTAGAAGCAGGCATGATCAGCGATAGCAAGGAGTTAAAGCGGGCAATTAAAGATATGCTAGTCGAATCTAGTAATGATGCCACAAGCTTAATTGTAGACGTATTAACCGGAAGCACTAGCGGACCAGAATTACCACCTGGACCTTTTCAAACTTGGCAAGATCAGCGCAACATCGTTAACCGCTATTACCAGTCTCTAGGTTGGCCAGAATTAAACTCAATTAATGTCAATCAGAAAACCTGGTCAGATGGTCCATATGGGAGAGAAAGAGCCTTTCTTGGAGAATTAAGAACCAACCGCAATATGTTGAGCGCAGAAGCAATTACTCGTCTATTTCATGCCATAGTTGGAGGAGTAGCCGTATCTTCTAGTCATTCTCAATTCCTCTTAGATTTACTAAAACGGGATTTAACCTGGCCTAATACATCATCAGAAGAAAATCAAATCTCTGGTTTTTTAGGAGAAGGAATAGCCTTAGAGAGTCAATTATGGTCAAAAGCTGGCTGGACATCTCAAGTACGCCACGATGCAGCTTATATTGAAACCCCCAATATACAACCCTATCTATTAGTCGTTTTAACAGAAGGACAAGCAAATAGTCAAAATAGAGAAATACTCCCTTTTATCTCCCAACAAATAGCCACAGCTATGCAAAAACTCCCGACCTGGGAGCATTAGAATAGAGATATAGAATGCGCAAGGTTAAGATAAATGGCGATAGCTACGGTCAACCCAGCAACAGGGGAAACATTACAAGTCTTTACAAGTCTGACTGACTCGCAAATAAAAAATAAGATTTCTTTAGCAGAACAGGCTTTTAGCCAACACCGTCAAACTTCCTTTACATATCGTCAAGCGCAACTACTCAAAGTAGCTTCTATCTTAGAAGAAAAAGCACCACATTATGCTCAACTAATGACCCTAGAAATGGGCAAAACCATAACTAGCGCTTTGGCTGAGGTAAAAAAATGTGCTTCGGTTTGTCGTTACTATGCCCAAGAAGGCCCAGCCTTTTTAAAAGATGAGGAAGTAATCACAGATGCCAGTAAAAGCCTAATTCGCTATCAACCTTTAGGGATTATTCTCGCAGTAATGCCCTGGAATTTCCCATTCTGGCAGGTTTTCCGTTTCCTAGCACCTGCTTTAATGGCGGGCAATGTGGGACTGCTTAAACACGCTTCTAATGTCCCTCAATGCGCCTTGGCTATTGAAGAGATTATCCAGGAAGGGGGATTTCCTGAAGGAGTCTTTCAAAGCTTACTAATTGGCGCAGCAGAAGTCGCCTCTATTCTCAAAGATGAAAGAGTAAAAGCAGCCACCTTGACAGGCAGCGAAGCAGCAGGGATAGCTTTAGCCTCTCTAGCGGGCACACTAATTAAAAAGACGGTTCTAGAATTGGGCGGCAGTGATCCCTTTATTGTCCTAGAAAGTGCAGACTTAGAAACAACAGTTCAAAATGCTGTCACCTCTAGAATGCTCAATAATGGACAGTCCTGTATTGCAGCTAAACGTTTTATTGTGCAAGAATCGATCATTGAGCCTTTTACAGCGCAATTAGTAGAGAGATACCAAGCTTTAAAGATCGGAGATCCTAGGGTGGAGGAGACAGACATCGGACCACTAGCTACTGAGAGTATCTTAACTGAACTACAAGAACAGGTAGCTAGAGCAATCGCCCAAGGTGCCAAGGTTTTAACTGGTGGACAACCTCTTCGGTCTTCTGGATATTACTATCAACCAACTATCTTGACGGGTTTAAGTCCTAAATCATCGATGGCTTCTGAAGAGTTTTTTGGACCTGTAGCCCTAGTTTTTGGTGTAGCGAACTTAGATGAAGCAATTACCTTAGCTAATGCTACCCCCTTTGGACTAGCTGCTAGTGGGTGGACAAATGACCCCCATCAACAAGAACGACTATGCAACGAAATTGAGGCGGGGGCCGTCTTTATTAATGGCATAGTCAAGTCAGATCCCCGTCTGCCTTTTGGTGGGATCAAAAGATCTGGTTATGGTAGAGAATTAGGAAAGCAAGGTATACAGGAATTCGTCAATATTAAAACTATTTGGGTTAAGTGATGACTATTACAGCAGTAATAAATACCGCAGATTTACTAGTACAATGCTTAGAAAATGAAGGCGTAGAGTATATATTTGGACTCCCAGGTGAAGAAAACCTGCATATACTAGAAGCCTTAAAGAACTCTTCTATCACCTTCATTACTACCCGCCATGAACAGGGTGCCGCTTTTATGGCAGATGTCTATGGACGTTTAACAGGCAAAGCAGGAGTCTGTCTTTCAACTCTAGGACCTGGTGCCACCAATCTAATGACAGGCGTAGCAGATGCTAACCTAGATGGAGCACCCCTAGTAGCTATTACCGGACAAGTTGGTACAGATAGGATGCACATTGGCTCCCATCAATATCTAGACTTAGTGGCTATGTTCGCTCCTGTCACTAAGTGGAACAGCCAAATTGTTCGCCCTAGTAATACCCCAGAAATTGTCCGTAAAGCTTTTAAAATTGCTCAGAGTGAAAAACCAGGAGCAGTACATATAGATTTACCAGAAAATATAGCGGCTATGCCAGTAATAGGTAAACCGTTAGAGAATCACCCTCAAGATAAGCTATATGCAGCCTATCGCAGTTTAAATAGTGCAGCACAGGTTATTTCTAAGGCTAAAAACCCCCTTATACTGGCAGGTAATGGGACAATACGTTCAGGCGCTAGCGAAGCTTTAACTGAGTTTGCCACAGCTTTAAATATTCCTGTCGCTAACACATTTATGGGAAAAGGAGTCATACCCTATACCCATCCTCTCGCTTTATGGTCGGTTGGACTACAGCAAAGAGATTTTATTGCCTGTGCTTTTGAAAAAAGTGATCTAGTTATTGCAGTAGGTTATGACTTGATTGAATATTCGCCCAAAAAATGGAATCCACAAGGCAATATTCCCATCATTCATATAGGCCAGGCTCCTGCAGAAATAGATAGCAGTTATATTCCTCTAATAGAAGTAGTGGGCGACATAGGCGACTCACTCTTAGAGTTAATTAAACGCGGTGATCGAGCTTTTAAACCTAATCCAGAAAACGCTTATCTCCGCTCGACAATTAGGGAAGAATATGAATTTTATGCTGAAGATGAAGGCTTTCCCGTCAAACCACAAAAAATCATCTATGACCTACGTCAAGTAATGGGACCAGAAGATATCGTTATTTCTGATGTAGGAGCACATAAAATGTGGATGGCTCGTCATTATCACTGCGATACTCCTAATACCTGTTTGATCTCTAATGGCTTTGCCGCTATGGGTATAGCTATACCTGGCGCAGTTGCCGCTAAATTAGTCCATCCGAACAGAAAGGTAGTGGCGGTTACAGGTGATGGCGGGTTTATGATGAACTCCCAAGAATTGGAAACTGCCTTGCGCGTCAAAACTCCCTTTGTTACACTGATTTTTAATGACAATGGCTATGGTCTAATTGAATGGAAACAATTAAATCAATTTGGCGAATCTTCCTTTGTTAAATTTGGTAATCCAGATTTCGTTAAGCTTGCTGAAAGTATGGGACTTGTTGGTTATCGGATAGCATCTGCAGCCGATCTTTTACCTACCTTGAAATTAGCTTTAGCACAAGATGTTCCCGCCGTCATTGATTGTCCTGTAGACTATAGGGAAAATATGCTCCTTTCACAACGCATAGGTGATATCAGCTGTGTACTCTAGGTAGTATGTCAGATAATTTTATACTCAATCAATTAGTCCCTATTGCTCCTCATCTGTTCTATCTATTAGAGCAGTTTAAAGGAATAGAAGTATTACTAATTGGGGATTTGACTCTAGATGAGTTTCTCACAGGCGAAGTAGAAAGAGTTTCTCGGGAAGCTCCTGTATTAATTTTACGCCATGAATATACCCGACAAGTACCTGGAGGAGGTGCCAATGCTGCCTATAACTTAGCTAAATTGGGGGCGAAAGTCAAAGCGGTCGGACTAGTAGGCAATGATCCCCAAGGCGAGACAATTAAAGATATTTTCCAAAAGTCCGGTATTGATACCGCAGGAATCTTTAACGATCCAGCTCGCCCCACTGTTACCAAAACTCGTATCGCTGGTCATGCTCGTCAATCGGTAATTCAACAAATAGTTCGAGTTGATCGCAAGTCGGAGCAGCCGCCCCATCAAATACTGCAAGATAAGTTAGGGGCTTATATTGCCTCTCAATCAGCTAATGTAGCGGCTGTAGTCTGTTCAGATTATGGTGATGGGGTGTTGAGTCAATCTGTGATTAAGTCTGCTTGTGGTCATTCTAGAGTGATTGTAGATGCTCAAAAAGATTTACAGCGCTATCAAGGAGCAACTCTTTTTACACCCAATTTACCAGAAGCAGAATTAGCTGTCGGCTATGCTATTACAGATGAAATTAGTTTACATCAAGCAGCTCAAGATCTATTTACCCTAACAGCAGCTAAAGAAATACTGATCACCAGAGGAGAAGCTGGGATGAGTCTGTTTACTCAGTCTTCTTCAGGCTTGGAAAGTTCCTGGATACCAGCTTTTAATAAAAGAGAGGTTTTTGATGTTACAGGAGCAGGAGATACTGTAGTAGGAGCTTTAACTCTAGCTCTTTGTGCGGGGGCTTCTTCTTTTGAAGCTGCAGTTTTAGGTAATTTAGCTGCTAGTCTGGTAGTTCGTCAATTTGGAACAGCTACAACAACTCCCGACCAAATGCAAAAGGCTTTATCTCTTCTGCTCGAAGAAGTAAACTAAACTTATTCAATCATAACTTAAGCTATGTCAGCCCTCACAAAATTTCCCTGGTTATCTTGGCTCAGTCTAATGTTAATTTATGCTGTCTTTGGTTGGTTGTTAATCTCAGATAGCCTTTCTTGGGAGAATTTTGCTTTTGAACAGCTTAGATCGTGGGGGTTTAAAGTTAGCCTAGAACAGTTACAAAACGCTTTTAGATGGAGTATTGTCATTACACACGTGATTTTTATTTTGCTAGTGACTGATGTTTTTTCTGCTCCTGATATTGTCTTAAAATTATTTGTTAGAAATCCCTGGAATTCTAATTTTTTGACCTTTATCTATATTTTAGTCTTATCTTTTTTGTTTACTGTTGTTTTAGGTTGGTTTTATTATTTAGTGCGTTTCTTTATTTTAACTGCAGTAGCTCTTTTAGTACGAACAGATATGCAGAAAGTTAATTTTAGCCGTTTACAAGCCTCGATAACCATTGCCTGTAGTGGTTTATTATCTTTTAGTTTAGGAGTACTAGCTTTTGATCAATGGGGACTGATTCAAAATGGTTAAAAAATCTAACCCTAGACTGCGCCAAATACTTTTATTAGCAACTTTGAGTATCGGGTTCGTCTCTTTTGCGGTATTGCCTTTGATTAGTATTTTGCAACCTACACCTAAGTCTTCAGTTGCACCAGATGTTACTCCTAAGAAAGAAGAGATTTTGAAAACCCTACAAGAGCAAGATAAGGTTTATCAAACTATTTTAGACCGTGAACCTAAAAATCAGACTGCTTTAAAAGGGGTAGTTGATGCGAGACTCAAAATGTTTCAGTTAACAGGTAATCCCCAAATGCTCTCTAAGAGTTTAGCGCCTCTAGATGAGATTATTAAACAAGATCCTAAAAATGAGACCTTGCTAGCCCTTAAAAAGCAGATACAAGTAACTATAAACAAGGAAACAGAAAAGACTAAGAATTGACAAAAATTTACCAAGATGTAGTTAAGATCGTCTGTTAATGGCTAAACTTGAAGAAATAACCAACGGTTCAATAATCAATGGTATTTTCCCAGAAATGTTGAATGTTGTAACAAAACTTAACATTTATAAATACAATATTCCTATGCAGGAACATTTCAGCATAACCAAATTAGTTTTCTGAGCCAATGAACATAGCTAGTTTCTTGACACATATATCCTTGAAGATAGCGGAGTTTATCTAATAAAGTTTTGCCAAATTCTACTGGTATTTCGATTAGCTGTAAAATTAAATATGCGATTAAACAACTATAGATTTGAATCCTGATTCCGTTTTCATTTTTAGTAATTAATCTATCTAATTTTAAGTGCATTTACCCTGCGGGCGGCTACGCCCACAAGAATTTCCACAGCAATTCGCGTTTGCCATCTTTGAACATAAATTTCAGCAATCTCCTCATTAGTTACTGCATTTTCTCCGGTGGCAGGTAAATTAGTTGCTAACCTAAATTCAGTCTTAGTTTCGCGCCTCGCAAAACGCTACAACTCTAATTTCTACTTCTCTTTTATCTTGGCCTACTTGACAATTACCATTGTCTAACATTTCTAAGGTAATATTATTTTTAATTCTCAAGGGCATTTGCCTTGTCTTCTTGTTTCTTTAATTCTTCAATCCTTACTGTGCTACGCACAGAAAAACAGTTGAAGAAAAACCTCTATCCATTACTCCTATTCCTTTTGCTGGGATAGCTTCAACAGTTTCTTGTCCATATTTATGAGCATGTCCCTGACCAAAATGAATAACAATTCCCCCCACTTCTGTTGTTAAATTATTCAGTCCACAAAATAACTTTACTTGATGATCTCCTTGACTCCATAGTAGTTTACTTGTTCAGGTAATAATTGTTGAGTCAATAGGAAATAAAACTGTGGCTTCTTGCTTCCCTTTTGCTTTTTTTAATCGAGTTGTTAATTCAGTAATTAGCTTTTGGAATACTTGAGTATCTCTTTTTTTACTAGCCTTAGAAAAGCTAGAGATTTTAAAATTTATCCCGTGATTATTTAAGCGAAGAAATAAATCTCGCATACTCACTATACTTTTATCCATTGAATACTCTAACCAGCAGGAGACGAAAGAAAATGTACTCAAAGCTGGATAATCTTTTTTGGGCAGTGGCTTCAAGATTTCTTTGACTACTTTTGGAAAACTTCGTAACGACATAATCTGACAATTTAAACTCGTATTTTCTAGAATATTTTATCAGATTACGATACTTTTTTTGAGCTTTTTTCTAAGGTTCAACACTTCTGATACAAATCAGGTTGTTCTCCAATCCATTGATTTTTAAAATATTTAATCATCTCTGGAAAAGCTTCTTGGTCTAGTACTCTGCGAGAAGCCTCGCTACGCACCCTACGGGCGGCTATGCCTACGTCTATATTGCCCTAAACCACTTGCATAAATAAGGGAATTCCTTCTTCTCCGGTAGTTAACAAATTTAACGTGAATTGCTTGAGAGAAGCGCCTATTGTCACGAGAATAACCATTAGTAATTTTAATTGGTATTGGTTCAGAATCTTCTTCCCCCTTCTGTTGTGTGTCTTCAGTAGGACGATGTTCTATCTTTTCTTCTTCTGGCGATAAATATTTACCTTCTACTGATAAACTGGTGCCATCAATATGGGCACTAAGTATTTTAAGTCCGAAACGTTTAGCCATGACCGATGCTATTTTTATAAACAGAATGGTCACTCCATATTCAGATAATTGATCAAGTACTCTTCCCAACCTACTGTCGCTGATGATATTCTGCTTTTACTCCTTCCCCTATTAAATGTTCTTTTGCTTTTCCTGCAAAAAATTCACGCTCATAGATACAATGGCGCAGTTTAAAAGCCCATACAGTTGATAATCATTGCTTTAACTACTTGACCTGCACTAACTTTTTTTCGTACATCCGTTCCTATCTCTTGGTCAATTATCTCAACAATTCCTATCAAGTCTATAATTCCAGCTATTATACCTAAATGATCTATATCTTGTACGTCTATTTCAATTTCTGTTGTCATTTTTGTTGTTTTAAATCTACTTTACCTAAAATAACTTTTTTCTAATTTAACCTGCTGAATGCGGGTGATAGTGAAAGACTCTGGGCAAAAATGGAATCTCAACCAATTATTTTTGAACGAGAAATAGACATCCCTGCAACTGCTAAGCGTCAAGCACGTAAGGCTAAATTGGCTGTACGATTTTCGCGCCCTTCAATTAAGAACACCATTAAGATTTGACATTCGCGAAGCGCAATCAATGTTTACGCAGTATACTTTAAACAGAAATTGATTGTCCAGAGGATGAAACACCCTTGTCTTGGATGCTTTTGACAACAGAAGTTATAACTTCTGTAGAAATGGCTTTAACCATTCTTGAGCAGTATTGTAAATAATCACTCAAAATATAGACCTATCTAGTCAAATATCGTAAAAAAGACTAGTTTTAGGATACAATAACAAGCGAGAGGTCACTGATTTCAAACCTAACTCAATA
>CASBQB010000004.1 GCA_949127655.1 Chroococcales cyanobacterium PMM_0086
CTCTAAACCAGTTATTAACCTAAGTGCCAATCAAACCATTGTAGAAGGCTTAACTAACCCTCAAAATGTGAGTTATACAGTCAGTTTATCTAATCCTAGTAGTCAAACTATTACGGTTAGTTATGCTACGGCAAATGGTACAGCCTTAGCAGGTTCAGACTATACAACAAAGACAGGAACACTAACCTTTAACCCAGGTATTAACACTCAAATAGTCAATATTCCCATACTCAATGACAACCTAAATGAACCCAACGAAACCTTTACTCTCACCCTAACTAATCCGACAAATGCTACTTTAGGAACAAGTACTGCTACAACCACTATCACCGATACTCTCACTGCATCAGCAACGATAACTTTACCCGCGAATGTTGAAAATCTCACTCTTACAGGTACTGCTGCAATAAATGGTACAGGTAATACTGCTAATAACCTAATAACAGGTAATACTGCTAATAATACCCTCACTGGTGGGGGTGGTAAAGATACCCTAACAGGTGGAGGTGGTAATGACCGTTTTGGTTACACAACCTTAAGCGACTCACTGTTGAGTAATTATGATGTCATTACTGACTACGCTAATGCTGAGCAAATTGATGCGCCTACTAGTGTTATTGCAGCAACCTTGAGTAACTCTATTGGAAATGTAACCAATTTAAATGCTATTTCTACTCTTCTAAGTAGTAGTGTGTTTACAGCAAACAGTGCCAAAGCCTTTAAAGTAACTGGTCTAGGTGGAACTTTTATTGCTCTTAATGATGCAACTGCTGGCTTTAATGCTGCTAATGACTCGATTATTTTCTTGCAGAATTATACAGGCTCTGTTTCGATTATTTAAAGCTCTTAGTCTGGGTCTGAATATCTTTTGCTAAGAACTTTACATTGACTGTAACTTGTGTGGAGCACAGGCATCTTGCCTGCCTCTAAATCATAACTTTCCTAGAAGCCTCTTTCCACTAGATAGGTCAATACCCAATACTTTTAAACCCAGAAAATAACCTCACCGAGCACCATAGCGCATAGAGCGACAAAAGCTGCAGCCGAAAGATCAGGGTTTGCCCAAAAAGTAGGATTTTGCCTAGCTCAAATCTAAAATGAAACCTGGAAATTAAAGGAATACTTGAATCAGTCGATATAATATCGGAATGAACCCACTAATAGCTAAACTTTTAAATTTGTTGTCCCGATTATGAATCTAAATTTACAATATCCTATTTTTGGTTCAGAAATCCTGTGTCCTCATTGTCGTCAAACTATTTTGGCTATTACCTTGACAGATAGCTATTTATGTGATAGGCATGGAGCGTTTGAAGCCAACCCGGATACAAGTGATTTAGTGCATTTGTCTACTGGGCGAAATTGGCGACTCTGGAATGGGGAATGGTATCGTCAACATACACATCCTGATGGGATTCGTTTTGAAATTCACGAAGCACTAGATCGTCTCTACAGCCAAGGATATCGCGCTACAAAGGTGATCATTGCCAATCGATATAACAGCCTTATCAGCACCTATTTACAGCGTCATAGCCCTTGGAAAGGTAATTCTGAGGTTCCTAGACTCTATGGGTTACCTGTAGAGTTTAGTTCAGAGTCTCTCAATGAACCCTGTTGGAATGTCATTAATTTTGATTTAGAAAAAGAACAGGGTGTTCCTAAGCGTTATCCTTACTTTCGTCTCTTTGAATAGTGCTTCATCATATTTCCATTCGGACTGCGAATATTCATCGTTCAATCTCTTTTTATGAACAGCTGGGCTTTAAGGTGGCAGAACGCTTCACAGCAGGTTATACTCTAGCTTGTTGGATGTTAGGTAGATTGGGCCGTATAGAACTAATAGAAATACCTGACCCTAAACCTGCTCCTGATGCTTTCACTGATGAACAATATGTTGGTTATTATCATATTTCTTTTGATTTAACTCTACTAGTAGATAGCCTCTCTCAATGGCTGGAAGAACTCAAAGAAAAGATGTCTTTTGTCATTTTATTGCCACCTCAACAACAGATAATTGGTGAAGATATCTATGAAGTAGCTTTCATTGCTGATCCTGATGGACTTCCTTTAGAGTTCCTGCGTTATTTGGGTAAAATAGAGCGGGTAGGAGTTGTTTAAGCCTGTTAGGTGTACTATCTTTTACTTTCTACTGATTGCTAAATTAAGCTTATCTTGTTGAATAGAGATATCTTTAACCGAGATAGACCTCAACCTTAACCCTAACATATTGTTTACTTTTGCTTCAGAAAGACCAGCAACTTTGGAGAGATCTTCTCTTTTAAAACTGAGATTACCTATTTTGATTACACTATCTTTACTGAGTTCAATTCTACTGTCACTTAGTACTGGATTTCCCCTAATTCCTAGATATAAATCTCTATTAGCAAACTGTGGAACCCTAGAGACAATTTTTTCTAACAATTCTTTATAACGGGGCTGCATATCTGTTTGTGCTAAATTGGCAAGGTTGACTATTCCACCTATTTCTAGTTCATTGTTCTCAATTCTGGCTTGAATTCCTTCTGGTAGCCCTTCTGGTTCTTGTGTACCCAATTCTCGGAGTAAGATTAACTTGATTAAATCATTTATTTCTGATGAAGATAAATTAAGTTGAACTTCTTCTCCTCTTTCAAATTGCATCATTTTTCTTTTGAGTAAAGCGGCACTATTAACGGTATTAGTTACCTTGACCTTTTTATTCTTTATAAAGCTTTTAGCTTGATACCATTCAGGTACTTGTGTTACCTGTTGTCCAAGATAGTACGAAGCTCCTATTAAACCACCCACTAATAAAATGATTATAATTGTCAGTTGTTTACGCATAAATTTAAGAGTAAAATTTTACTCTGTCTAGTTTAACCTTTTACCTATGACAGAAAGAGTCTCAAAATTAAGGTGATTCCCTCTGCCTCTCCTTTTACAGGAAATATAGACAGAGATAGACTTTAACTTACAAGATAAAGATTAAAGAGTACTGAGAAATCCTTCTAAGTAACAGGTAAACGAGAAGCTCTTAATTGACCGCAAGCTGCATCTGTGTCCAGTCCTCTAGAATAGCGCACACTGACCGCTACACCCATTTTATCTAAAACTTCACTAAAGGCTTTAATTGTTCCAGGACTGGGACGTTTATAAGGTGCTTCCTGAACAGGGTTATAGGGAATGAGATTGACATGACATTGAAAACCCTTTAGTTTTTGGGCTAATTCTTGTGCTTCCCAGATACTATCATTAACTCCAGCTAAAAGAACATATTCAAAACTAATCCTGCGTCCTGTTGTCTTCACATAGTCCCGACAGTCCTTTAAGAGTGTATCGAGATGATAGTTTTGAGCACCTGGAATGAGTTGTTCTCTGAGAGTTTGATTAGAAGCGTGTAAACTGACAGCTAGAGTTACTTGGAGATGATATGCGGCAAGTTGGGCTATTTTATTAGGTAAGCCAACTGTGGAGAGGGTAAGTGAACGCTGTCCTATCCCTACATTTTGATTAAGGGACTCAAGAGAAGCGATCACTTCATCTAAATTAATCAGGGGTTCACCCATCCCCATAAAAACAACATGACTGACGCGTTCGCCGAAGTCTTCCTGTACAGTTAAGACTTGATCGACAATTTCGTAAGCTTGAAGATTGCGCGTAAAACCACCTTGACCAGTCGCACAAAAATTACAGGCCATAGGACAGCCGACCTGTGAGGAAACACAGACTGTTAGCCTTTTGCTGCTAGGAATACCGACTGTTTCAATGATTAACCCGTCATTTAGACGTAAAAGATACTTACGGGTTTTATCAGTTGCTACTGTTTGATGATGGATGGTAGAGCGACCAACCGGATATTCTGCCATTTTCTCGCGCCACTGTTTAGGAAAAACAGTTACAGAATCTAGAGAATGAATACTTTTAGCATACAACCATTGATGTAGTTGTTTGGCTCTATAGGCTGGTTGTCCCTGATTTTCTACCCAGGTTGTTAATTCTGGGAGAGATTTACTGAGTAAAACTTGCTGTGACATTAAAAACTGAACAAAAACAATGAGGTCTATAAGGATATAATAATCCTTTTTCACTTTCCTTTGCTTGAAGCACTATGAAACAACTCCAAGGAAGAGACTTACTGACTTTAGCTGATTTGACTTCTGATGAATTGGTATATTTACTTCAGCTTGCTGAAGATCTCAAAACTGGCCAACTAAGTATTCAATGTAACAAAGTTCTCGGACTACTCTTTTATAAAGCCTCAACCAGAACCCGTGTATCTTTTTCTGTGGCTATGTATCAACTAGGGGGACAGGTAATCGATCTTAATCCGAGTGTAACCCAAGTAGGTAGAGGTGAACCGATTCAAGATACAGCCAGAGTTCTAGATCGTTACTTGGATATTCTAGCTGTGCGAACCTTCCAGCAAAAAGACTTAGAAACTTTTGCTCACTATGCCCAAATTCCGATCATTAATGCTCTTTCTGATTTAGAACATCCCTGTCAAATTTTAGCGGACTTTCTGACCATTCTAGAAGCTTTTGGTTCTCTCAAAGGGGTTACTTTAACTTATTTAGGAGACGGGAACAATGTTGCTCACTCTTTAATTATTGGAGGGGCACTCGCTGGGATGAAAATTCGTATTGCTACCCCTCTAGGATATGAACCTCTTTCTGAAGTGATCCAACAAGCTCAACAACTAGCTGTACCAGGTGCGGAAATAATTGTCACAGCTAATGCCCAAGAAGCGATTCAAGGTGCCCAAGTTCTCTATACTGATGTTTGGGCTAGTATGGGACAAGAAGACTTAGCTAATGACAGAATACCTCTCTTCCAGCCTTATCAGATCAATGCAGACTCTTTAAAATTGGCTGATCCAGAAGCAATAATCTTACATTGTTTACCTGCACATCGAGGTGAGGAAATTACTGAGGAAGTCATGGAGGGTAAACA
>CASBQB010000005.1 GCA_949127655.1 Chroococcales cyanobacterium PMM_0086
GCTTGGGAAAAACGTAGAAATGAAATCAAAACTAAAATTGACTGGCAATTTACCACTGAGGACGCTCGTATTAAATTGAAACATCTTTATCCAACTATTAGTGCTTGACAGACCACTAGGTAGAGTTTTTTTCTCTCTAACCATTCAGGTTTGGGATCGCTGTATAACTCGGTAACAGCATCAACTAAATCGGCTACCTCCTGGCTAAATCGGCTGGCAATTAAAGAGACAGTTACTCCTTGATCCTCGATGGAATCATGAAGAAGTGCTGCAATGGCTTGTTTTTCAGTGCCTCCGTTTTCTAAAACTAGTCCAGCCACACTCAAAAGATGTGCGATATAAGGACTTTTACTTGTCTTTCTTGCCTGATTTTTATGTAAGTCTGCTGCCCAAGTTAAGGCTTCATTAAATTGATTATTAAGCATGAGGTTATTGTAGATTTATTATTATGAAATAATCTTATTAACTTGCCGATTTAGCTCTTCTTGAGTTAAGAGAGCCCGTCCGACTGGCTTGGGTTTACCAGAGAGGGAATAGTAGGGTTCTGAGTTAGCAAATAGTCTGAGTGCTTCAATGCGTTTAGGAATTTCAGGGTGGCTTTGAAAAAGCTCATGGAACTCGGCTAACTGATGATACTTTCTGACTTCTCTGGACTTACGAAGGTAGTTTTCTACATCAACTCGATTGATATCGGCAACTCCAGATACAAAGCGCAACAAGGCTCGAATAGCTATATTAATGTCCCCACAACAGAGGAGTCCAGCGCGGTCTGCTGTTACTTCAGATCGTCTCGACCAAGCCATTAAGGGAATACCTGCTGTTGCCCGCAATAGTTCAGCAATTAGTCCAAGTCTAGCTGAAGCAGCATCGGTTAAGACTCTCGCTAGCGTGTGATAAGTCATGTGACCTGCAGCTATATGACCGCATTCATGTCCAATGATAAAGCAGGCTTCTTCTATAGAGTAGAATTGGCACAGACCAGATGAGATGTTGATGAAAGCGTACTCATCAGTTCCCGCAGTATAGGCATTGAAGAGAGTATTATCTTGTCCTGCTACTGCATGGGGAATGGGAATATCGAGCGTTTTGGCACAGTGAGATAGGACTAAAAAGATGTCAGGGAATGATTTTTGGTCAATGAAGATTTTACTAGCTAGTTCTTGT
Organism: Chroococcales cyanobacterium PMM_0086; assembly: GCA_949127655.1. GTDB lineage: Bacteria > Cyanobacteriota > Cyanobacteriia > Cyanobacteriales > Microcystaceae > CAISPN01. The sequence goes on from CASBQB010000005.1 coordinate 1,165, forward strand.
CCAAATTGAAAGCTGACATGGGCATCTATGGCTTTATTCATAGCGGCTTTGATGGGTGTTGTATTCAAAGTCGCTAGAATCCATTTGTCTACAGGATGGGCATATAGAAGGGTTTGGTTTGAGCCTGCTATAAATTTGTTTTTGGTGGTGCTATTAATGTATTCTTGAAAGCCTAAGTAGTTGTGCTCTAAGTATTTGATGGTCATTATAGTGCTCCTCTTTTTTTAGTTGAAATAGTCAGCTATTGTAGAAATTAATAGATTAGCTGACTATTTTAAATTTTTATGCTTTTGCTTCTTTATTAGAAACACTCCAATATGCCCATAATGCTATGAATATGGAAATTAAAGTAAACCAGATCAGCCAACTCAAGTGTAGCCCAATGTACTGATCATATTCAGGTGCTTTGCCCAAGTACAGTATTAGTTGGATGTAATGATAAATAGGAGAATGAGCCGCAATATATTCTCCTAATAACTTCGCCAAATCTAATTGCCCAGAAGTTGAGAATGTAATTTCGATAACATCCAAAATAGATCTGGAAAAAACGGGAATTGTGAGAATAAGTGAACACATCAAAGCGGCTATCTGAATACTTTTAGGTTTACCAAGCAGGTAACCTAATGCCAATCCTAAAAATAAATAGGGAATTGTTCCTAATATTAAGCCTATTGATAATGAAGGAAAGATAGATGGGGAAATTACATTGCAAATAAGTGTTGTAACTAGCATCATTAAGACAAGTAAAGAAGTGATGAATAAAGATGCAATTACTTTTGCAGATAAATAAATAATTGGGGGTAATGGAAGAATCTTGAGAAATTTTGTTAAGATTTCATTTTGACGTTCCTCTGCAATAATGTTGCCAGTAGTGTTAGCCGCAGTCAATGCTAGATAAAAAGAGTAAGCATTAGCTATAGTTAGTAAACTGCTAGAATCTTGACTTTCCCCCGTATTAGCGGCAAAAGAGATACATATTGCCCACAATAAACTGGCTATAAATGTAAGCCATATATATTTTTGATCATTCTGAAAGGTTTGTTCAATATTGAACTTTATGTGTTTGAAAAGTAGGTAAATCCAGTGAAATATGCTGATTTTTTTAGAATCTATCAAGTTTTCTAACTCAACTGTTCCAGATGTTGCAAGAGATGATAAATTATTTTCGGTAGAGCCACTTATTCTTCCATTTTTCAATAAAAGAGTTCTTGTTGGCTCAAAAAAAGTTTCTGCATCAGGATCTTGGCTAACAAGTAAGACTGTGTTCCCTTGATCAACAAAACTCCTGATTTGATTTCTAAATATTGTTCTTCTACTATCTTTATCTTTTGTATCCTGTGCATGAAGAAAAGTAGTGGGTTCATCCATAATTAGAAGTTGAGGAGAACCAGCTTGTGCAAAGGCGATGAAGAGAAGTCTCTCTTCTCCACCGGCAAGAAGACATTTTCTATCCTCATCTCTTAAAGGATTGAAATCAAAATCTTTGAAAATAGATGTTATTTTACCTTGTGCTTCAGGATAATGACTCTCAATCCAATCAATTAAACTACTTAATTGAGAATTCTTTATTGGCGAGCTAATTTTTTGTAGTACTACTCCTGTAAGAAATCTTGATTTAAGCTCACCAGGAGGATAGCCAAAAACTTTTACTTCTCCAATATCAGGCTCTCTGATCCCTAGAATGAAATCGATAAGAGTAGATTTACCTTCACCACTTTCACCCTTTAAATATACTAGCTCTCCCTTCCTAACTTCAAGGTGTATATCTTGCAAGGGGTAGTTCATACCAGGTCGAGCATAGGTTACATTTTTCAATTCAATCACATTCATTTTAAGCATTCCTCCCTATTGTTAACTAAATTCCGATTGTTCAATGATTTGAGCTAACTGTTGCGAGGGAAAAGCCCCGACTCGCAAACAGCCCCCATTAGATTAATACAAAGTTTTCAAGGCAAAATAAGTTCCAGAGCCAATTAAAGCGCCTATTACTACAGCTAACTCAACTGGAAGACTAATAATTCCCAAGCTGATCAATACCGCGATTGCAGCAGTTGAGGTTACTCCACTCACAATTGCCGCTCCTGATGGTTTAACAGTTATTTTTATGGGCTTAGATGATAAAGTTGGATCGTCCAAGTAATCTTCCTCTATATCTATAGCGTTATCTGTAACTTGTTTTGGAGTTTGAGAACAATTTACAGTAGCAACACAAAAATCTATTTCAACGTACTGACTTTTTAAACCAATCAGTAGAAAGGTAGAGATTAGTAATAAAATGCTCAATGAAGCACCAACTATCCATTTTGTAGCTGACTGATCAAAAAGTTTCTTTAAGTTTGAGTTTTCGCTTTGCTCGACTGTAACTGACTGTTCAGAAACGTTGTCCAAGTTTGAGTTATCGTTCTGCTTGATTGTAATTAACTGCTCAGAAACTTTGTCTAAGTTTGAGTTTTCGTTTTGCATAATTAATGCCTCCATTTGTAATTGTTCAAAAATCATCTTTGGTACAGACAATCAGAATTAACATTTTGTAATGCCTTCTGCTATGCCTGTTACAACTGTATATGCTACGCCTGCGACAACAGGATTACCAAGACTGATCACGAATCCTAATACACCAGCAGCACCTCCTATCAAGTTATTTCTAATATGGTTATTTGTGCAGTTGGGTTTATTTTCGGGGAATGGGTTATCTGAAATATCAGGCTGCTGAATAGGTTCAGGTTGAAATGGTTATCTATTACATAATATTTATCTTTAACAACAACAACAACGAATTTATTTTTAGTTGTCATAAAAAGACTACTAGTTACAAAATTTCACTTCTATAACAAGGAATATATTGCTATAA
>CASBQB010000006.1 GCA_949127655.1 Chroococcales cyanobacterium PMM_0086
TAAATGTAGACTTGTGGTGCGCGGCTTCTCGTAGAGTGGGAGAACTTATTATCAAGTGGGGACGTAAAATAAAAAATAAAGGTAATGCTGTTTATTAAATTTAGATGCACAACAGCTTACATCATAGTTCAAGTCTCGTAAAGCAAGAACCATCTCAAGTGGTAAGGTTTCATTAGAGTGGAGGTTAAATTGTCTAATCATCTTCATTATGATCCGCAATAACCTGGTCAATCTCTGTACGATGACTGCTCAGGATATACTAACTCAAATAGTAGACTTCTTGCAGAAGTCAGGCAATAGGGAATAGGCAATAGGCAATAGGCAATAGGGGAAAGAAATAGAGTTTTTGGGACTTAAATTGATTTAATTTTTATTTTTGCAAGAGGTCTAGTGAAAAATTACAATTGTTCTCTGTAAATTTTTGTCAAGTCACTACTGATTATTCAGGTAGACATCGCTTAATTCATCTTGAGTTAGGATGGAAACAGGAAACAGAAGGAGAGACCCGTCCTGTAATGAAATTGAATCAATCAAGTTTGGGTTGTTTGGTTAGTTTGACCTTAATTGGTTTAGTCTTAGGCTCAATAGGACTAGGTTGGGTAGTCAATGGGTTTTTAATTTTAATAGTATTATTGTTCTCTTTGCCACTAGTTGCCTGGTTAGGAGTGCGTTGGTGGATAGGTAGGACATTAGTTGAGTCATCCTGTCCTGTCTGTGGTTATGAATTTATGGGATTTTCAGGGACAGAATGTCGTTGTCCTAATTGTAATGAACCTCTTCAGGTAGAGAATGGACAATTTAAACGCTTGAGCGCAGTAGGAACAATAGATGTAAAAGCAGTAGATGTTTTGGATGATTAAATATAGTACATACTGCTCTGCTGCAGATGAAGATCCCTCTGACGAGTAAGTTCTTCTAAAGAATAATTCTCTAAAAAAGACTGTGAGGCGAAATCTACTTTTTGCCAGTTTTCTCTAATCAACTTCATCTCTAGAGTTACTGGGTCAGCATCATCTCTAACTTTTTGCTCACCTTCAATTAATTTAACAATCTCTAATAAAGAAATGGCGTGAGGTTCACGCGCTAGAACATAACCTCCTTTAGCACCACGCATACTTTTAAGTAGTCCACCCCTTCTCAGGGTTGCTAATATTTGCTCTAAGTAACGTTCAGGTATGGGATGTCTAGTGGTAATCTCAGCAACGGTTACAGGTCTTTTGCTGTCAGTTTGACTGGCAATTTCCAAAAGAGCAACTAAAGCATATTCAACTTTAGGGGGTAATTGTAAAAGGCTGTAGTTTTGGTTATTCAAAGCTATCTCTCAAAATAGTAAATAGTTTTCTAGTCGACACTCAAAGGGTCAATATCTAACATTAGACTTACTGAAGCAGGACATAGACTATTTACTGTAGCCCAATTTATGGTTCTTTTTTGCTGGACATCCCTAAATTTAAGTAGAATTTGCCAACGATAACGATTAGCTACTCGTGCAACATTAGCGGCAGCTGGCCCTAATATCTCACATTCTGACATAGAAGCAATCACCAAGGCTAGATCTTCGGCAGTTCCTCTCACTTGTGCTTCATTTTGACCAGTTAAACGCAGTAAAATTAACTCACCATAGGGGGGAAAATTCAGACTAGAACGGTCTGTTAATTCTGACTTAATAAAACCTAGATAATCATGTTCTGAGACTGCCTTAATAACAGGATGTTCAGGGGTATAAGTCTGTAAAATGACTTTACCTGGATCATCTCCTCTTCCCGCGCGTCCTGCGACCTGGGTTAGAGTTTGAAAAGCCCTTTCTGTTGCTCGATAGTCCGAAAGATGGAGCAGTCCATCAGCCGCTACAATACCTACTAGAGTGACCGCTTCTAAATCAAGTCCTTTACTCAGCATTTGTGTCCCTACTAAAATATCTGCTTCACCTTGAGCAAAACTAGTGAGTAAGTTACGGTGAGCATCTTTAGTACTGGTGGTATCACTATCAAAACGAATAGTCCGCAAGTGGGGAAACATTTCTGAGAGTTCTTGCACTACTTTTTGAGTCCCACTGCCAAAGTATTTCAGGAGAGGAGAGGCACATTGAGGACAGTTACGGGGTTGTAAGGTTGTGTAATTACAATAATGACAGCGTAATAGTCTACTTTCTTCGGTGAAGTGATAAGAAAGAGAGACATCACAATGAGGACAGCCTAAAGCAGAACCACAGCTACGACACGAGACAAAAGTACTATAGCCTCTTCTGTTAATAAAAAGAATAGCCTGTTTGCCCCCTAAATTGCTCAAAGACCTTTGCAGAGAGCGACTAAAGATAGAACGGTTACCCTGTTGAAGTTCCTGCCGCAGATCGACTACCTCTACAGAGGGGAGGGGACGGGACATCACACGATGAGGCAGCGCGAGATAATCTGTAGTAAGTTCTTTAGCTGCTAGCCAACTTTCACTAGAAGGGGTAGCAGAGCCTAAAATAAGAGGACAGTCGGCTAATTCTGCTCTCCATTGGGCAACCTTTCGGGCATGATAAGTGGGAGATAGCTGAGTCTGTTTAAAGCTAGAGTCATGCTCTTCATCGAGGATAATCATACCTAAATGAGGTAAAGGTGCAAAAACAGCAGAACGAGTCCCAATGATCACTTGGGGTTCTCCTAACAGCATTTGTCGCCAGGTGTCGTAGCGTTCACCTTCTGAGAGTCCACTATGATAGACCCAGACTTTGCCAGGAAAACGAGCTAAAAAACGATCGCTTAGTTGTGGGGTTAAACCAATTTCTGGAACAAGGACTAAAATAGAGAATCCCTGTTCTAATTTAGAGGCAATCGCCTGTAGATAGACTTCTGTTTTGCCTGAACCTGTCACCCCATGTAAGAGGACTTGTTGATATCCTTGCAGTTTGGTAATATGTTCAACTGCTGCAAGTTGTTCTTTTGTTAAAGTTTTAACTAGATCTAGGGAGGATCTGCCACTCTGTAGTCGCAGTCTTTCTCTGGTCTCTATGACTAAATGTCCCTCTTCAACCAGTTTATTTAGTGCTGAAGAGCTAGTTTTTAAGTCACTTAGCCACATCTCACCGTCATTACTGTGCAGGAGGTCTAATACTCTTTTCTGAGTGGGAGTGAGATCTAAAAGGAAGGGTTCAGATACTAAAATTACGGCCTTTTGTTGTTTGACCCGCACTGTTCGAGGTGCTTCTAAGTAACTTTCTACCCAACCCCTTTTTAAAAGTTCCTTAACTCCTCTCTGTGCCCCTCTAATTTGACGCTGAAGATGCTGTAAGCTGTAGTCTCCCTCTTTTTGTCCTTGAAGTAATTTTAAAACCTCTCTGGCTATTGGGGATAAAAAGACCTCGCCTCCTGGTGGCAGAAGATCTCTCCGTAAACGAACACGACGTTGAGATCTGCCTAATAACCCTGGTGGTAAAGCTGTCCGAATGACTGTCAATAAATCCGTGCAATAGTACTGGGCAACTTTTTCTAAGACTGTCCAGTATTGAGGTGGAAAAAAGCCTCTCGCTATTACTTCTTCTACTTCTTTAATACTTGTTGGGGGTAAGTCTGGGGATGGGTTAAGCGGAAACCTGATCGCAATACCACCCATAGTCTGTGTTCCAAAGGGTACACTAACTATGTCCCCTGCTTCTACGCTCATTCCTGGCGCTAAACGATAGGTATAGAGTCCCTGTAGTCCTGGACAGTCTACTAACACATCCACCCATTCAGGTGTTACTGTTTCAGTCTGATAAGAGTTTTTTGCTTCAGCTACAACATAAGGGGGCACCATTCGGCTTAACCTGGAATATTTATATAGTTAAAATTTTAGTATTTTGCTTTAAACTATAGCTCAAAATTGACAACTTTTCTAAACTGTCTAGGGTAATATAGATGGTAGGGCAGAAGAAAGTTATAGTTAGGTACATTAACCTGCTATCTAAATTGTGGTCTATGATTTACATTAGGTCTATAAAATGACAGTTGAAACAGAAACAGCATTACTTAGAGCAATCAACGAGTTAAATCAAAAAATAGATAAGCTAGATCACAAAATAGAGCAGAAAATAGAGCAATTAGAACAAAAAATAGATCAAAAAATAGATAAGCTAGATCACAAATTAGAAAGGTTCATTGAGACTACGAACCAAAGTCTAACTAATATCCAGGTGACTCAAGCTAGACAAGGAGAACAAATCAAATCGCTTCAAAGTAGTCAGGATGATCTAAAAGAAGAGGTCAAAGAAGTTAAGTCCGAACTAAAAGAAACTAAGCATGAAGTATTTAGTTTATATAAGTGGTTTGTGGCTACCTTTATCACCACAGTAATAGGAATCGGAACAATAGTATTTAGAGTGTTTGACTTATTCCCTAAAGCTTAATCAAAAGGACTCTTACTTCCCAATACAAAACCGACTAAAGATTCTCTCTAAAACTGATTCTGTTACTCCTTCTCCGGTAATTTCACCTAAAGCATTGATAGCTGTGCGTAAATCAATTGTCCAGAAGTCTAATGGTAATCCATTGTTAATAGTTTCTTGTACCTGTTCTAGGGCTATTTTTGCCCCTGTTAAGGCTGCAGACTGACGACGGTTAATGGCAATATCTAGGTTATTGGCGCTTAAATTTCCTATCTTGACATACTCTAAAATTGCCTTCTCTAATTCAGTAATTCCTTGAGATTTAGCAGCAGCAGTCTTGACAATTCGCTCAATTTGTGGTAAATTTTCAATATAATTAGCGCGAGCTATATCTATTTTATTAATAACCAGGATGAGGGGAAACTGCTTAACCTGTTGATAGATAAGAGCATCTTCAGAAGTCCAACCAACTTGAGCATCGATAGTGAGAAGGATGAGATCAGCATTTTGAGCAGCTTGATGTGAACGTGCAACCCCAATCTTTTCTACTTGGTCGATAGTTTCCCTGATCCCAGCAGTATCTAAAACCTGTATAGGGATACCCCCGACAACCAGATGAGACTCAACAACATCTCTGGTCGTTCCAGGTAGGTCTGTAACAATAGCCCGATCAGTTCTACTCCAAGCATTGAGTAGACTAGACTTACCCACATTAGGACGACCAAGAATAGCTACTTTTAAGCCTGTGCGTAAGAGTTCACCTTGCTCTGCAGTTGCTAGAATAGTCTTAACCTGCCCTAGAGTCTGTTCAAGTTGTGATTGAATCACCTGCTCATTGAGAGGGGGTAAATCATCCTCAAAATCAATATGTGCTTCTACTTCTGCTAGGATATCCAAACAGACTGAACGCAGAGAGTGAATAGGAGTAGATAGCTTACCTTGTAGTCCAGCTAAAGCCATTTTTGAAGCGAGAGGAGAATGTGCCCCTACTAATTCAGCAACACTCTCAGCTTGAGCTAAATCTAGTCTACCATTGAGAAAAGCTCTCAGGGTAAATTCACCAGGTGTAGCTAATCTAGCACCCAATTCTAAGCATAATTGAAGCACCTGTTGAACTGGAATGATGCCCCCGTGACAATGAAACTCAATGACATCTTCTCTAGTATAAGAGCGTGGAGCCTGCATAATCAGTAAGAGGGCTTCATCTACAACCTCTTGGGTTTGTGGATCTTGAATATAGCCATAGAGAACACGATGACTCTCCCATAACTGACTACCTGGTGTTTTAAAGAGAGTTTTGGCTATCTCTAAAGAAGTACTACCAGATAAGCGTACAATACCGATACTACCTTGTTCTGGGAGAATAGCTGTAGCAATAGCGACGATAGTATCAGCTAGAATAAGAGGATTAGACATCAGTTAAGGGTAAGATAAAGAGTTACTAAATCCTCTATCTTTCTCAAACGATTATCGCCTGCTAAATAACCGATACCTCTATGGAGATGTAAGCGAAACTGATTAGAGAGGGTTTCTTTATCTGTTCCCAGTCCATCAGTATGACAGCGTTGTTTAAGCGCTGCTAAAAGAAGATCTGACATTTCCCCACCAAAGACCCGCCAAGTCATTTCTAGGTTACTATCTGCAGGGATAGGTAAAGGAGAGGGAATGGTTGGTTCTGCCAAAGAACGACAAAAAGCCCAACGACAGAGAATATTCCACTGTTCTATTTTAGTATGTTGCTTTAAGCGGATGAGTTGATTCCTGGCTGTCTGGGAGAGTCTAAAACGTTCTATAGGGGGTTCCATTTACCAAAAATAGCCCGATTCAATTGAAGTGCATCTATCTGTAGAATTGTAGCGCAGTAGATACTCCTTAGCGATAGCCCCTTGTTGGCGCAGTCTTTGTACTTGTTCTTCAGTAATTTCGGTATCAGTTGAGAGAAGGATCACTTGATGAGAAGCTGTTGGAAAGTATCTTTCTACTAAGTTAGTGCGGTGTGAAGAATCTAAACGGCCTAAAGGGGTATCAATAGCGATTGGTAAATTACGTCCTGACACTCTTGCGAGTCCCCATAAAAAGGAGATAGAGAGGAGTTGTTTTTCACCTGCTGAGAGACGGTGTTTAGGAACTAATATACCTAAAGGATCAAAGAGAGATAGACTGTAATCTTGAGTATTAATAGATACACGATGAATTAAATTAGATTTATGCAGGAGATAGCGAAAGCATTCGGTTACTTCTCTTTCTAACTTATTGAGTTTTTTGAGGGTGAGACGTTCTTTAAATTCTTTGAGAGTATGTTGAACTTTGGCTACAGATTCAATTACATGTTGATTATTTTTTCTCTCTAATACTTGTTCACTGTAATGCTCTAATTGTTTCTTAATTTTAGAGATATTTTTTTGAATATCTTCTAGTTTTTTCTGTGCAGATTCATAGTTATTTTTAGCTTGAAATAGTGATTGTTGACTCTCTTTTAGGGCTTCTTCTAATTTCTGATAGTCTTCAGGTGAAGCTGCGATAGCTAGCTGTCTTTCTAAACTTTCAATATATTCTTGTAGAGATTGTAATTTTGTTACTGACTGTTGCAGCAGTTTCTCTTCTATAGGTAGTTCGTTTTCTAGAAATGTATTCAAGGACTGTAATCCTTCTTCTTCTAATCCTAGAAAATTAAGTTTACTATTAATAACTGCTTGATTTAGTTCTTGATTATCCCGACTTAAAAAAGTCTGTATTTCTTGAATGTTGCCCTCTTCAATAGCTAAACTTTCTAAAAAGCTTAAAAGCCTTTGATCTCTCTGTTGTATAGTCTCAATTGTGACTTTAGCTTTTTGTACTTTTAACTCTTCCTCTGCTTGCTTTTGAGCTTGTTCTAGGAGAGGGGTAATTAAAGCAAGAGGGAGAGAACCAGCAGCCATTTGGCGTAGTGAATCTCTCTGGTTTTCCACATTACTTTCTAGTTCTGTTTTTTGTGCTTCTAATTGACTTCTTTCTGCTGCTAGTTTGCCCCCTTCAATACGAAAACGGTTGAGACTATCTTGATAGTTTTTCTGAGTTTTTTGGAGAATAATTTGTAGTTTTTCTAATTCTTGTTTGGTTGCAATTTCTGTCTGTTGATCTTGTTGAAGATGCTCTTCAATTTTATTTAAGTCTGCTAATTGGGAACCACTAGCTAAAGCTTTGCGTTTACGACTAACTAAGACTTCTAAATCAGTACTTAATCTTTCTGCTAATTCTAAGCCTAAAAGAGCTTGAATAGCTTCGACGACTGATTGAGGTGGAGTCTCCTGTTCTGCTAGTTCTTTAACCTGTTCCCCATCAAAGAGAAAGAGATTAGAAATACCTAAAGGTAACAGAGTCTCTATATATTCATCCCAAGCATTAGCTAAAGCAGTATCGGGCCAATCGCCTTCTAAAATACCTAGAAGATCTTTAGGCTCTTTTTTAGTCCAAGTGCGAACAATTCTCAAATCTACCCATTGACCTTCCCTGATATGTTCTATGACCAATTCAATACGGGTTGTTTCTGGTTGGGCTGTTTGATTATTAACACACTGAGAGAGAAATTCACCATATCCCAAATTACCTCTAGTTGAACATTGCGCCCTTTGTCCATATAAAGCTAGACGAATAGCATCCATAATGGTTGTTTTTCCACCTCCATTCATCCCACCAAAGAGGATAATAGGGCAGCTTTGTTCATCTTTTTCTGGACGTAAGTTGATGAGGTGACGGCCTAAATAGGGGCCGAAGTTCTCTAAAATCAATTCTCTAAAAATCATGGGTTTATTATCAAGAGGAATACCCCCCTACTGTCATCAGTAAGTGGGGGTTGTTGAGATGACTAAATTAAAAAGGAATGTCATCTAGATTAGGTTCTTTTTCTGGATTGCTATTAACCTGAGTATGGTTAGTTGCATCATGGAGAGTATGTGAGTTAATTTCTCCTTCACGTGTTTGAGTTTTGTAGTTTTCCAAAGAAATGACTTTATCTGAAGGAGAAATAGTAGTAGATTCTGCCAAAGAGGTAGACTCTAGAGAAGCATCAAGACGATAGAGACGAGAGGCCACTAATTCGACTCGTTTTTCCTTAAAGCCTTCAGGACGGTCATAGGTAGTTATGGAGAGACGACCTTCGATGATTACCTGATCCCCTTCGGTGTATTTTTCGTTGATTTCGGTGGCTAAATTACCCCAACCAGTGACTCTCAGTGTATAGTTATCCTCTGGTCGCTGACCCTGAAATTCAACCATTAAATTAGCGATGGCAGTTTGACTGTCTGGGGTATAACGCAATTCAGGGTTCCGAACAATTTTAGCCATTAAAACGCAGCTATTCATGGGATTTTTCCTCGCTTTAAAAATTACCTTGTATTTGTTGAATGAAAGTCTGAATTTTTTGACGATAAGCTTTGAGAGATTGTTCTACCCAATCTTTATCTTCACTATTAACATAAAGATGAACGATTGGATGTTCTGCATCTGGTAAGACCAGAACCCAGTTATCATTATGGGCATTAGTAATTTTAACCCCATCATGTAGTTCTATGTTTTCTGGGCTGTTAATTTCAATCAGATGACGCATTAAAGCGCCTTTATCTTTTCCCGGACAACGGAGTTGAACACTACGATAATAGACTTGAGGAAGTTCTAAGCGGACTTGAACTAGTGAACGTTCTTGTATAGTGAGCATTTCCAACAGTTTAGCTATACTAAACATGGCATCAAAACCTGGATGCAGCTTAGGAAAGATAAAACCTGTTTCCCCACTTCCACCGAGAACGACATTTTGGATAGAATGCGCAGCCTCCATCAACGCACCTGGATTAGCTTTAGTACGAAATACCTTGCCATCGTGACGACGGACGATCTGTTCGACTGCACTAGAGACATGGACGGGAACGACTACTGTCTGTCTGGGTTCTGCGGTGAGTACCATTTCAACCATTAAAGCTGTGAGAACTTGTCCACGTATTGATTGTCCGGCCTCATCAACTAGAATAAATTGTTCGCCATTGGCGGAAACTTGAACGCCTAGGTTAGCTTTGAGTGCTTCTATGACTTGTCCGAGTTGTGCTAGGAGAGTTTCTCTTTCTTCGTTAGAAATAGGAGTTGGACGTAGGCTAGCATTCAAGACTACAGCATCACAGCCAAATTTAGCTAACAGTTCTGGCAAAACAGCACCAGAAACGCTGTAAGCGTAGTCTATAACTATTTTTGAGCCACTGCTACGAACTGCTTCGACATTGAGTTGAGTCTGAAAACTCTCTCGGTAAGTATCTGACACTTGGGAAGGATAGGAGACATTGCCAATATCCTGCACTCTGACTCGTCTGATATCTTCTTTGAAGTAGGCTCCTTCAATCTTTTTTTGTTTAGACTTGGAAATATTGATGCCTTTTTGGTCAAAGAATTCAATTAGAATGTCGTCGGGACGTTCTGGATGCGCTCTGACATGGAGACCCCCAACTACATCTAGTTTAGGTGTTATGGTACGACAGATCGGGATAGCGGTTGACTCTAGATTTTGAATATTGACCCCGACTGACATTAGTCCTGAAACCATCGAACGTGTGACCATACGCGATACAGGGCGTTGATCTCGTGAGACGATTACTTGAGAACCTGGTTTAAAAGTTGAACCATAGGATGCTCCTAATTTGACTGCGAATTCTGGGGTTATATCTATATTGGCTAGTCCCGATACTCCTCGATCGCCAAAGAGGTTTTTTCGAGCAGTGTTTCCCCAAATTAAATTGATATTCAGAGTTGCTCCTGCTTCGATTCTTTTACCTGGCCAAACACGTATTCCTCTGTTGATCTTGGCTTCTTCTCCTACCACACAAAGGGGTCCGACTACTGCACCTTCTAGAACTTCTGCTCTGCGTTCTATGCGACACCCTCTAGCTATTATACAGGCTGCTAGATAGGCTTCTTCTGCGATGCTTACTCCATTCCAGATGATCGACTGTTTTAGGTCTGCATGAGCACTAATGGTCACGTGATCCCCAATAACTGTACCTGCTTCTACGGTGACACTTGCCCCGATCCGACTATGATTTCCTATCAATAGGGGTGGATGAAGTCGAGCCGATGGGTCAATATATGTGTTCTTACCAACCCAGATACCGGGATTTTTCTCAGTATATTCTCCCCATTCTAGGCTTACTTTATTCTGCAGGGCATCATATTGAGCTTGTCGATAAGAATCTAAATGTCCAACATCACACCAATAACCTTCAGCTATGTAGCCATACATTGGTTCACCTTGTTCGAGTAAAATCGGAAAAAGGTCATTACTGAAGTCACATTCTTCATTTAGATTTAGATATTCGAGGACTTCTGGTTCTAGGATATAGGTTCCTGTATTGACGGTATCTGAGAAGATTTCGCTGGTGGATGGCTTTTCTAAAAACCGCGTAATACGATGCTCTTGATCTGTGATGACCACGCCAAAGTCCATCGGATGGGAAACACGAGAGAGGATGAGGGTTGCTTTAGACTGTTTTTCTCGATGAAAGGCGATAGCACCTGAGAGATCAAAGTCAGTAATACTATCTCCACTGATCACCACGAAGGTATCATCCAATAAGTCTGCTATATTTTTGACACAGCCTGCAGTGCCTAGGGGTTGGTCTTCTTCTACTGAATATTTTAGTTGAACCCCTAGTCCGTCTCCTTCTTGAAAGTAGTCTTTAATGGACTCAGGTAAATAATACAAAGCAACTATAATCTCTGTGATCTGATGTTTCTTTAAAAGGTTGATGATATGTTCAGCTATGGGCTTATTTAAAATAGGCACCATTGGTTTAGGTAGATCACAGGTTAAGGGTCTCAAGCGGGTTCCCGAACCTCCAGCCATCAGCACTGCACGCATATGTCCTCCTTCCTCTTTAGCCTTTCTTCGAGTTCTCTATATTTAAGTATAGGCTAAACTCTCCAGGGGTTACTTTTGAGCTATTTTCCTTTCATTTGGTTTTTAGCCTGTTCTAGGGCTATTTCTTTAATTGCATCATATGAATTGCGGTTTGAGTTCCCTTCAATGGCTTTGACGGCTAAATCTTGAACTTGTTTAAGGGCTGCTGCTAATTGTTGGGAAAGGTGCTCAATTCTGCTTTGTTGGCTATTAATAGTTACCTCTAGAGATTGAATTCTCAAAGCATAGTTCTGTTTTTCTCCTTCTACTTCTTTAATGCGTAGATCTGATTTGATTTTGGCTTGATAGAAGCCGATGCCTTTTCCTTCTTCTTTACCTTGTTTTAGCTTAGCTTCTAGTTGGGCTTCAAAATTCTTAACTTTCTCTTGAGCTTCTTGATATTCTTGCTCTTTTTTGTTGATGCTTTCTTCTTTTTCTTGCCATTCTTGCTCTTGATTATTTCTTATTTCTTCTAGTCTTTGATAGAGGACTTTTTTCTCTTGCTGATATTCTTCGTTATCTAATTGTCTCTCTAATAAAAGGCTATACCAATACTCTTCTTCTCCTCTTTGTTTCTCTTTCTGATAGTTCTCATTTCGTTCTTTAAGAGATATTTGATAACTTATTTTTTCTCTTAAACAAGCTTGTTTTAATTCGTGAATTTCTAATTCTAATCTTTCTTTTTGCTCCTGATATTCTTGAGTAAAGTTTTTTGAATTTTCTCGATGTTCTTCAATTAAGTTTAATAGGGTATCTTCTTCTACTGTCTCGACTTGATGTAGTTCTTGTAAGGCTTCTATTTCTTCTGTTACTGAACTATCTAATTCTTTAAGTCTGGTTGCTTCTTTAATTAACTGTTCTGAAAGATTACTGACTGCACTACCAAAACTTATTTGTAATTGTTCTAAATTTTGGATAGTTTGCTGTATGCTAACTGGGCTAGTTTGTGGCATAATTTTTGTCTCAATAGGAGGGGGAGATGCTACTGGTGCTATGGTTTCTGGTTTTTTTTCTCTAGTCAATTGACGCAGCTGAGTTTCTAAACTGGTTTTGAGCTTTTTTAACTCTTCAAATGCTTGTAAAAGCTCAGCTTTTGTGGTTTTACTAGTGACTTTAAATTCTGTCGGTTCCATAGTGACTACTCTTATATTTAAGAATTATTTAGCTGCTTCTACTGGAAAAGCACGCATTGCTAAGTTTTGAGCCTGTGTGGTGGAGGCTTGTAATTGTGCCATTAATTCTGCTATTTGTTCGGCTTGTTTGGTAATACTAGTATCTAGAGATTGAATTCTAAATTCATAACCTAGTTTAGTGGCTTCCCATTCTTTTTCAAAGAGATCTGTTTTGACTTTAGCTTCTCTTTCTGCTTCTTTAATTGCCTCGCCTTTAACTTGATTATATTCTTGTTTTAAGCGTTCTTCAAATCCAGCAATTTCTGTCTGATTTCTTTGATACTCTTCTAGATGCTCTTCTAAGTATTTTTCCCGCTCTGCCCAATCTTTATTGGCACTTTGTTCATAGTCTAAAATCTCTCTTTCTTGCTTGCGCTGGGCTTCTTGGTATTGATTGCGTTCGATTGTCCTTTCTCGTTGTAATTGATAGTCATGGTTGGCTTTTTCTTGCTCTCTTTGTTTGTTACGGGCTTCTGTTTCTTCTGTAACTTTACTTAAGTAATCTTGTTGTTCTTTTTCCCAAATTTTACGAGCTTGGGTAATTTCTTGCTCAATTATTTCTTTTTGTTCTGTGCTATAACCCTGTAATAATTTGAGTCCTTCTTGATGTTCTTGTTCTAAAATATAAGAGGTATCAGCAACTAAACGGACTTTTCTGAGTTGCGCTAATTGTTCGGTTTTAACTTGAATAGCTGCGCCTAGTTCTTGCAGTTTAGATAATTCTGCTTCTAGTTTGTCTGAGAGTTGTTGGACAATTGCCCCAAAGTCTAATTGTAAATCTCCCATACCTTTAACAATATTGTCTACTGTATAAGTAGCTGCTTGTTCTAGGAGTTCTCGATTTTTCTCTTTTTGGGCTTCTTCTTCTTTAGTAGCAACGGTTGAGCCGATTTTTTGTTGCTCTACCAATAGTTGATTAAATGCTGCGATGATCTGCTCTTTTCCCTCTCTGGGAGTAACTTTAGTCATATTCTCTTCATCCTCCGAGCCTTGATAAGTTGATTGTTTGATCAACAATTCTATCGTAACGTTAGTTGAATTTTTCGTCAAGGGGGTTACAATAAAAAAAGTAAAGAAAATAAAACAAGAATATGGATCAAAAATTTGGACACCTGATAAGACAGGCAAGGAAGGACAAAGGATACAGTCAGAGGGCGCTGGCAGCTTTACTAGGACTTGATTTCACCTATCTTTCAAAATTGGAGAATAATCGGGCAGACTATGCACCCAAAGAAGAGGTAATCAGGTCGTTAGCGGAACAATTAGGGTTAGAGGCAGAAGAATTAATCTTTTTAGCAGGACGTATCCCCCAAAAAGATGAGGAATTATTGAGACAACACTATAAGTCTATGCCAACCTTATTTAGAAGAATGCAAGAGAATCCTAAATTTGCCGAGAAAATCTTTGAACAAGCGCAGATAGCTGAATAAAAGGAGTGGTAATGTTGCAGATCTTTAAGCCCTTTCGTTTTCTGCCCAAGCAGTCCATAGAAACCAAAGCTAATGAAATCCTCTGGCAAATGCAACAGACAAAGGAATATAGACCCGCATCTCCCTTAGATACAAGTAGGGTGGCTGAATTTTTGGGACTAGATGTACTGTGGGATAAGATCCCGGAGGACGAGGATGGAGTAATTGCAGCCAGAATACTTCCCTTAGAGCGCTTAATAGAAATTAATGAGGAGATTTTAGAGTTAGGGGAAGGATTTAGTGAATCGACTCTAGCACATGAGATTGGACATTGGGTACTGCATATTGATAGTCAGGGGGTGGATCAGGTGTTAAGAGAGTATTCCCCTGGTCAATTTATTGAGATAGAACCGTTTCTCTGTCGTAATGAGATGAACTTTAGAGGTATGGAGTGGCAGGCGCAATATTTCGCTAGTTGTCTTTTAATGCCCACCAGTAGCTTAAAAAAAGTGATTCAGGGACTAGATCTAACTCGTTGGCGACACCTTTATCAGATAGCTGAGACGATGGGGGTAACTATTTCTAATTTAGTCCATCGTCTCAAGGATTTAGGTTGGATTGAGATTGAACCTACTTCTAAGACGAAGCGTCACGCAGCCTTTATTGTCTTAGGTTCTGGTAACAATTCTCCATCTGATAAATAAGAAATTATCAAAGACTCTAAAACTTCTTTCCCTTTAACTACAGCTTCCTCATAACTATCCTCATGAGTGCGCCAATATTGCCCAGGAAAATCTGGTAGAGCGACTAAAAAACAATTGTCTTCATCTGACCACTGAATGAACATTTGATATTTAAGATTCTCCATTTTTTTCTCTCCTTTTGACTTCATGAATAGCTTTTAATACTTCTTTTTCTTGATCAGGTTTAGCATCTGTGCCATTTTGACCAGAAATAGTCACCTTTCCTGAATATAAAGGATGTACCCAGTTTGTGTGACTTCCTTTCCCAGAATTTTCTTTAAATCCGGCTAATCTAAGTATTTGTTTTAATTCTCTAATCTTTTTAGGCATTCTTTTAGACTCCCGACTGTCAACACACCTAAACAGTTTTGTAGCTGAATTTATCGGCTCCCCCATAAGGAATATATTAATGTGATTAGTATCACAGTCAAGAAAATAAGATTGAGCAATAATTAGAGCAATAATTTGATTAAGCAGCAAAAACATGAGAGTTTATCAACAGTCTGCCGAAATACAAACAATTCAGCATAAAAAGATCATATCTCAAATAGAAAAGAAAAAGACTTTACCTTCTTCTAATCCTTTACTTAACATTAATTTTTTCCAGAATATTAAGCAGATGAGGGATATGTCAGTAGGAGCAATAGGAGAAACCGCTATTGGAAGCATCCTTAAAGTTTTACCTGATTCCTGGATTATGTTTGAAAATGTACTTATTCCAACTACAAAGGGAAAGTCTACAGAAATTGATCGTCTGTTGATTGGCCATACAGGTATCTATCTAATTGAAGTAAAAACATGGAAAGGGTCATTCTCTGCTTATCAGGATAAATGGAAAAAAAGAGAGGGTGAAAAATGGGTTTCTTTAGAACAAAGTCCCACTCAACAAAGTCTTTATCATCAACGTATCTTTTCACAATGGCTCTCCTTTAAAATTCCTAATATCCCCAATAATTCTATAATTGCTCCTGTGATTTTTCCTATTGCCAAATGGATAGGAGCAAAAGAATGTTGTGTTCCTGTCTTTACTAACCTTAATGATCTTTTCAAATTATTGACAGAAAATAACCAAATTTTATCTGATAATTTAGTAGGAAATATAGCTCAAGCTATCATTTCAGTTAGTCTGAATGATTTAGATCCAGCTTTGGTAACTGAATATAAAAATGCTCACTTAAAAATATTTTAAGATACGAATTCGGTAAGCATTATCTTCTCCTTTTAATTTTTTTACCTTGCTAGAATTTTGATAAGCTTAAACTTCATTAAAGGTAAGTTAGGCATAATCAAGGATGGGGGTTAAATGATAAATACGGGCAAGTTGGGAAGCAGTTTTCAAATCTTTTTGACGCAATGCTAAGCGCACAGCATCTAATTTTTCTGCATCTTCAAGAGATAAATAAGGCGACCATTCATCGGAGTTGTAAGTCATCTCGACCTCAACTTCTGCCATATATTCTCCTTCGTGGATGATTTTGGTTTTGGTTTTCTTCGTCATAGGTTTCTCCTTGTCAAGTTGTTTTCCCAAAAGTTAGGGTCTGGTCGATAGGCTGTAATTAAAACAGCGGGAGATTGAGCATTTTTGGGAATTCCCCAGACCCAGAAATGTTGATTTTGGGAATCTTTTTGTAAGACTAAGTAGGTCGGTCTAAATAAATAACACTATGTTAACTTTTGTAAAATATCTGTAACTCGCTCCTATTGCCCATTCCCTATTCCCTATTCCCTATTTACAAGATAACCTTTATTTTCAA
>CASBQB010000007.1 GCA_949127655.1 Chroococcales cyanobacterium PMM_0086
AGCGCGGACATCTAGCTTTTCTGACTCTTCAATTACCGGAAAGATAATATAAGCTTGTCTTCCCTGTGCTACTTCTCGACGGATTAATTCATAAGCTTGCGGCCTTTCTTTACCAGTTAGGGACTTAGTATGAATGGGCTGTCTACCTGGAGGCAGTTCATCAATTTGACTGACATCTAGATCGCCATGTAGAGTGAGTGCTAAAGTTCTAGGAATAGGAGTAGCTGTCATACTCAAAACATGAGGAGACTGTCCTTTTGCTAGAAGACGGGCCCTCTGTTGTACCCCGAAACGATGCTGTTCATCAATTACCACTAGTCCTAAACTTTGAAACTCTACAGGATCTTGAATTAGGGCATGAGTTCCTACAATAACAGGTAACTCTCCTGTTGCTAATTGACTATAGATTTGCCTACGTTTAGCTATTTTGGTGGAACCTGTCAAAAGTTCTACAGGTAGATGAAGTTGATTGAACCAATTAACTAACTTTAGATAATGTTGCTGCGCTAGTACTTCTGTTGGAGCCATTAAAGCAGCTTGATAGCCCGATTGCAAGGCTGCTAGAATGGCAAAAACTGCTACTACTGTTTTTCCTGAACCGACATCTCCTTGAACAAGACGGTTCATCGCGGTGTCTGAAGTTAAATCTTCTAATATCTCTGCAATAACTCTATTTTGGGCTTTGGTTAGGGAGAAAGGTAGTAATTGATGGAAACTTTCTAGGAGATGTCCTGTAGGGGTAAAGACGGCACTCTTTTGATTTTGTCTTTGTTGTAGTAATCTTCTTTGTAGGAAACCGAGTTGAAGATAAAAGAACTCATCAAAGACTAAACGCCTTCTTGCTTGTGCTAAAGATGTTTCATTCTCAGGATAGTGAATTTGTGAGATAGCCTCTTTTAAATTAATTAGATCATATTGATTGCGCAGGACAACAGGTAAGGGATCTTTTAAATCTTTAGCTAGAGGTAAGACAGTTAAAACTGCACCTCTAACTAAATCTGCTGCTATGCCTTCACTCAAGGGATATACTGGCAACACACGACCTATTTTAGCTGACTCTATAGAATCCCCTAAACTGTTGAGTACTTCTATTTCTGGGTTATCTAAGGTCACGCCATATTTATTATCCTTAACTAGTCCAGAAGCTGCCACTATAGATCCTGCAGGATATAGTTTTTTGACTTTTTCTTGCCAACCTCGATTAGTATAACGACTACCAGCATAGAAACGACTTAGTTTAATCTGCGCTGTCTGATCTTTAATTATTAATTCAAATATACTTAAACGAGAATTTTTAGAACTAGTAAAGCAACTACAACGTTTAACCGTACCAATGATAGTTACACTTTCGCCAGCGACTAAATCTTTAATAGTCACTTGACGGGCATAATTGATATAGTCTCTAGGATAGTAAAACAGAAGATCTCTGATTGTTTTTAAGCCTAACTTCAAGAGAGGGAGACTCTTACTCACCCCAAATGTGGGTACATCTTGAAGAGACTGTTCTAAAGTCAGAGGCTTTGTTGTGGCAGAGTTCTCTTTGACTAGCGAGGTTGTCCGAGGTAATTTAGGTTCAGATGGTGCTTCTAGTTTTACTTCTAGTGTATCTTTAATTTCTACCAAAAACCTTCTAGCTTGAGCTACTATCTGTTGACGTTGCGCTAGTGTAAATTCAGGGTATAGGGAAAATTGACGACCTATATCATACCAATGACGACGCTGGTCTAACGATATACCGACTGGAGGGCTTTCTGTAAAAGACAGCCATAAAAACTCACTAAAACGGTGTTGTTTACCTTGTAAGTCTGTAAATCCTCGTTCTGCTTCTATAGATAAAGCTAATTGTAATCTTTCCCAGTCGATTGTCTCGGTTAACATACACAGTCAATGATTAGGCTACTAGATCTAGTCTTATCTATTTTAGCTCAAGCTAAAGTTAGCCCTAAATAAAGATTAATCTATTGTCTCTAGGGTAAAGATCAAGTAAAATGATAAATTGTCGCTAAATAACCAAGCTATGAAGCATACCTTATCTGTTTTAGTAGAAGATGAAGCAGGCGTTTTAACAAGAATAGCGGGTCTATTTGCTCGTCGAGGCTACAATATTGAAAGTCTAGCTGTAGGACCTGCTGAACAGGTAGGGGTTTCGAGGATTACCATGGTAGTACCTGGCGATGAATCAACCATTGAACAACTTACCAAACAACTATATAAATTGATTAATGTCCTGAAAGTTCAAGACATTACAGATATACCCTGTGTAGAACGAGAATTGATGCTGGTCAAAGTCAATGCTGACTCGAATTCTCGCGCTGAAGTGATCGAGTTAGCACAGGTGTTCCGTGCCCGCACCGTAGATATTTCTGAAGAAACACTGACAATAGAAGTAGTTGGCGATCCAGGTAAAATGGTAGCAATCATCCAAATGCTCAACAAATTTGGCATCAGAGAAGTCTCCAGAACAGGTAAAATAGCCCTCATCAGAGAATCAAGGGTTAATACAGAGTATCTCAAATCACTTGAATCTAAAGTTTAAATGCTAGAATCGGGCTATTTTTTAATTCTTTCTAAACAGGATGGACGTTATTTAGTTGCTCATCCTTCACAAAGAAGTAATTTTGTTCTGCTTTTTCAGGAATATGCAGAAGCCCTAAGTTATCTCAATACTCATGCGCAGCAAATAGCTAATCGCTTTGTAGTAGAATCTCTTTCTAAAGAGCAAATTCAGGGTGTTATAAAACGCTGGGGATTTGATGGGGTAGGATTAGTGCAAGATCCACTAGAACCGAGAATAGAATGGTTTAGTGTGTGAAAATAACAATGTGATCTAGTGAGATCATCTCAGAGTAAATAATGTGTCAAAAAATCGTTCTCTAGCTAACATCGCGGGAATTGTAGCAGTTGCTACTTTAATTAGTAAAATCTTTGGACTGTTCCGAGAACAAGCAATAGCTGCAGTTTTTGGGGTAGGTCCAGTCATTAACGCCTATGCTTATGCCTATGTGTTACCGGGTTTTTTACTAATTCTCCTCGGTGGAATTAATGGACCTTTTCACTCAGCTATTGTTAGTGTTCTCTCTAAACGAGATAAAAAAGAAGCTGCCTCAATTGTGGAAACAGTCACAACTATAGTTAGTGTAGTTCTCCTGCTAGTAACTATAATACTGATTTTCTTAGCTGATTATTGTATTGACTTTGTAGCACCAGGTTTAGATCCGGCTGTTCGCAAACTAGCTATAGAACAACTAGAGATCATGTCTCCGCTTGCTCTTTTTGCGGGTTTAATTGGCATTGGTTTTGGAACACTCAATATAGCAGATCAATATTGGTTACCCAGTATCAGCCCTCTTTTTTCTAGTCTAATTACTCTTATAGGATTAGGTATTTTTGGCTTAGTTGTGGGTAAACAAATCAACACCGCAGATTACTTACAGTTAGGAGGAGTAATTCTAGCAGGAACTACCCTAGCAGGAGGAATCCTGCAATGGTTAGTACAAGTCATCTCCCAGTGGAAAGCGGGACTTGGTACGTTGAGATTACGATTCAATTGGCGCACCCCAGGGGTTAGTGATGTTTTTAAAATAATGATTCCGGCAACTCTTTCTTCTGGGATGTTGCATATTAATGTTTACACTGACTTGTTTTTTGCCTCCTTTATACCAGACGCTGCAGCAGCTATGCGTTATGCTAGCTTCATTGTTTTAACCCCTTTAGGCATTATCTCTAACATGATTTTAGTGCCGTTTTTTCCTGTTTTTTCCCGTTTAACCGCCCCAGAAAACTGGCCAGAATTAAAAATAAGAATTCGTCAAGGTATCTTTTTAACTGCCTTGAGTATGTTGCCTTTAACAGCCATCTTCATGGCTTTATCTTTACCTATTGTTCAGATTATCTATCAAAGGGGAGCTTTTAATTTAGCAGCTTCAGAAGTAGTGGTTCCTGTTTTAATGGCTTATGGCTTTGGGATGTTTTTCTATCTAGCTAGAGATGTTTTAGTCAGGGTTTTCTATGCTTTAGGAGATGGTGAAATACCTGCTAAAGTTAGTATTATCAATATCTTTCTCAATGCTATATTAGATTTTTTCCTAGTAGGACCTTTTAAAACTCCAGGACTTGTTTTAGCGACTGTCAGCGTTAATGTAATATCCATGCTCATGTTTTTATGGATCTTAAATCGTCGCTTAGGTGGCTTATCTTTAGGCAATTGGGGTATTACTTTAGGCAAATTAATAGGTATTGCGGTTGTCTCTGGATTTACTGCCTGGGGAGTTTATCTGGCTTGGGAACACTTTATCACAAGTCGCAATTTATTATTACAAATTATCGGCTTAAGTCTGAGTAGTTTAGCCTCTCTTACTATCTTTTTCGGACTTGCTTTACAGTTAAAACTACCTGAACTAAATATGTTAATAGATAAGATAGGTCAAAAAATCAAAAAATCAATGTAAAACTTAATGTATGCACCCCTTTTACCCCAACTTACGCTTTAAACCTACACCTAGTCCTAAGAGTGTAATAGCACCTAGGATATTCAAGGGTTGGCTTTCTAGCACCGCTACCGATGGTTTAGCTTGAAAGGGGAATATAGTACCAGCACCATTAGTACTTAATATCGTAACAGAAAATGATCCAAGATAGCTATTATTAGTGCCACCAAATAAAACAGTACAAAAAAAGATACCATTGTTATCTTGAGTTAATCCTGCAAAAGGACAACTACTATTGGTACGACCAAAACTGGCTAGACTAGTAAAGACATTTCCAGTCGGATTGAATGAAAATATAGTGCCAGCATCATTAGTACCACCATAAAAAGTAGTACCAAACAAGATACCATTCTGATCTTGAGTTAATGCTCCAATAGGACCCTTACCATTTGTACCATCAAAACTGAATAGACTAGTAAAAACATTTCCAGTCGGGTCGAATGAAAATATAGTGCCAGCATCATTAGTACCACCATAAAAAGTAGTACCAAACAAGATACCATTCTGAGCTTGAGTTAATGCTCCAGTGGGATAACTACCCTTAGTACCATCAAAACTGAATGGACTGGTGATTTCTACAGCCGAGGAGCAGGAAGAGACAAGGAGACTGCTACCAAGAACTAGCGTGGCGAGTGCAAGATTTTTTTTTGTGCATTTGTATTATTTTAGGTCAGAAAAGTTTTTGGACTGAGAACTTTGAGAATTTGATTAATTGGGTGGATTAAGTAAAAAACCACTAAGCTATTGTACAAGATACTATACTTATGTGAAGACTTTTGTCAAGCTTCCCTTACCCCCAGCAGCAATTCTCATTAGAATCCTGTCTCACCAATACTTTCAGCTCACTACCTATGGCTTTGGTAGGCTTTTCTATCTAGCTTTACAGTTAAAACTACCTGAACTAAATATGTTAATAGATAAAATAGGGCAAAAAATCAATGTAAGAATTAATCTAAGATTTTTAAATTAATACACATTTAAAACAAAGTAGAAATTACGGCCCCTTTCCGATTAAATAGTTATTTCTAAACCTGGTAAAGGGGCTTTTTGGGGGACTAATTTACAATCTGTGTTCTATGATAGAACAGATTTAATAGTAATGGGGAACGAAGAACTGTTCATTTAAGGGGGGGCGAACATATTCGGTAGCAGGTTTTCTGGGAGGAAGCTCAAGAGGTTCAGGTGTCATGTCTTCATAGGGAATTTTGCTCAAGAAATGTCTGATACAGTTGAGTCTGGCTAGTTTTTTATCATCTGCTTCAACGGTAAACCAAGGCGCTTCTGGAATGTTGGTATGAGCAAACATATTGTCTTTAGCTTTCGAGTACTCCACCCAGCGATCTCTAGATTCTAAGTCCATTGGGCTAAGTTTCCAACGGCGTGCAGGATCTAACAACCGTGACTGAAACCGTACTTCTTGTTCTTGATCACTTACTGAAAACCAGTATTTGAGCAGAATAATGCCTGAACGTACTAACATACGCTCAAATTCTGGACAGGAGAAGAGAAACTCTTTATATTGTTCGTCTGTACAAAAGCCCATAACGTGTTCAACGCCAGCACGATTGTACCAGCTACGGTCAAACAAAACAATTTCGCCAGCTGAGGGAAAGTGTTCGACATAGCGCTGAAAATACCATTGAGTTTTCTGCTGATCAGATGGAGTTCCCAAGGCAACAACACGGCAACCTCTTGGGTTAAGCGGCTCTGTAATTCGCTTTATAGTACCACCCTTACCTGCTGCATCTCGTCCCTCAAAAAGAATGATTACTCTTAGTCCAACGTGTTTGAGCCAGTATTGCATCTTAACCAGTTCAACATTAAGGCGTGTTAATTCTTTTTCATAGAACTTTTTGTCAAGTTTGCCACTTGTTTGGTCTTTTTCTTTTTTCTTGGCTTTTTTAAGCTTTTTTACTTTCTTCTTCTCTTTTTCCTGGGTGAGATCAATCAGTTCTTGGGAACCATTTTTGACAATTTCATTCATTAGTTTTCCTCAACGGCTTTATATTTAGTATTCAATAAACTATCTTCAATATTTGTATTAAAGTCTACAGCATTAATATTTCTTAAGAATTTCTAAGGGCAGAACAACTAAAATTAGATAAAGATATGTACATAATCCAAGTATGAAACCAGAAGAAATCAGAACTATCATCGAACAAGCCTCAAAAGCTTGGGTTCAAGCAGATCCAGATGCCTTTGCTGCCCTATTTACAGACCAGGGTGAGTTTATTGTGCCAGGTATGCGCTGGGTTGGTCCTGTCGCTATTCGACAAGCTATGGCTTATTTTCTGGACAGTTCCTCAGATGTAAGGATCAATATTTCTCAAATTCTGGTTGCAGGAGATCGGGCAATGGTGGAGTGGCATTGGGAAAATACAGAAAAAACTACAGGTAAGACAGATAAGGCTGATGATGCAATCGCTATTGATTTTGAGAACGGACGCATCAGCAGGTGGCGTGAATATATTGACGCACAGACCCCGAAGAGTTAATTTTTCCTAGAATGCTCCCTATCTTAGGACATTTGACGATTGCGCTGCTGTTCTCGATTAAAAGTTATTTCTTCTACTGTTAAAACTTCGTATTCAATTGGGGGACGCATATCCCATTGAATTTCAGCAAAAAGTAGCAAAGTTCCGCCTATGACTATTCCTGTGGTCAAAAATTGCCAACTTGGTAGATAAGGTAAAAAGAGAATTGCTACCAGATGTAAGAATCCAGCTAAAGTAAAGGAATAAGAGCGCATACCGAAGCCTGTTCCCCAATAACCAAGAGCACTTAATCCTAACCAAAGTGGGCACAGATTCAGCAAAATTGCCCCCCAACCGCAGAAAATGCCCAAGTTAGTCAATCCTACACCAATCAACATCAATACTGCCCACCAATAAATAACCCATATTAGGTTTTCTACTCTTGCCCAGTAATAGGTTAACATGACCATTCCGACTGTCCCTAGGATTGTCAGTACTGACCACCAGTAAGCCTGTGTCATCCAGCTAATGGGTAAGAATTGGGCAATGGTAAAAATCAGCAAGCTAAGCCATCCCCAGAGGAGAAAAACTTGGTCAATCCGAGTATAAAAGCTAGAAAATGAGAGAAAATTGCCAATTTTTAAGTCAATTTTCCATAGTCCTTGAAGGTCTTGAACGTCTAAGTCTTTTTGTTTAGTCCGAATAACTGGCTTAGTGGGATTGAAAAAATTCACTTCTTTGATATAATTCCCACGAATCTTAATAAATCTTTATCTATATCATATCATACATTAAAACATACAACAAAAAGGACCTAGAGAATAACTTCTAGATCCCTTCTTATCTCTATCAAAGACTAGGCTTGACGAGAATAATATTCAACTACTAATAGTTCATTGACCTGCAGAGCCACCCATTCTCTTTCAACGACTCCATTGACCTTACCCATAAGAGCAGTTTTGTCAAACTCTAAGTGACTAGGTAAATTAGCAAGTCCCTTCCATTCTAAGTTAGTCTCAACTAAACGACGAGAGCAGTCACGGTCTCTTACTTTAATCATGTCTCCTGGACGACATTGGTAACTAGCAATATCTACTACACGTCCATTAACGGTAATGTGCCCATGATTGACTAATTGTCTAGCTGCTGGGATTGTTCCGGCCATACCTAGACGAAAGACAGTATTATCTAGACGCATCTCTAAAAGTTGCAGCAAGATTAATCCTGTAGAACCACCAGCGCTACGTGCTCGACGAACATAACGTAATAGTTGTTTCTCTGAAACTCCATAGTTGAAGCGAAGTTTTTGCTTTTCTTTAAGACGAACCGCATATTCTGAACTCTTTTTACGTGCTTTCCCGTGTTGTCCAGGTGGATCTGTGCGACGACGAAGACCCTTGCGACTTAAACCGGGTAATTCTCCGAGTCTACGGACGATCCGCAGACGAGGACCTCTATAACGAGACATATAACTTTTTTTCTCCTTGTCGTAGGTCGGTTAAATTTTTCCCAAAATAACCATTATAGTTGATTTGCATAGATAATAAGTAAAGAAAAGTAAGAAAGTTGTAGGTTTGGTTGCTCTTCTAGGTTTTTGTAAATTTTTTGCTCTGGCCAAGTTGCTCTTTCAACAACATAACTTGACTTTAAGAGGTTATGTGCTTGTAAAATTGACCAGACTTGGCTATAGACAGAACTAACCTTAATAAGTACTATGATTTCGGCTTCTTGGAGTGCCGACTCAAGTTGTTCTACCTGATATAAAGCTGGAAGAACAAGTAAGCGTTCTTGACGTTGTGTTAAAGGGATACCCAGACTAGCAACGCTGGCCAAGGGAGAGATAACACCTGGAACCACTTGAATAATCACTTCTGGGTATAACTGACTTAAAGTTTGAGCAAGATAACTAAAAGTTCCGTAAAAATTGACATCCCCTTCACAAGCAAAGGCTACATCTTGACCATTGAGAAGATAAGACCAAACCGATTGAGCAGCTTTGTGCCAAGCTTGTTGTAAAAGAACCTCATCTTGTATATAGGGGAAATCAAGAGGTAGTAGTTTTTGTTGTGGCTTCAACCAGGGTTGGATGATTTGCTGAGCGATACCTAGATTCTCTCCTCTACCTGCTGGAAAAGCGACAATAGGGCTACTTTGTAATAATCTAACTCCTTTAACTGTGATCAGTTCCCAATCACCAGGGCCTACGCTGATTCCGTATAAAATACCAATTGTCACTATTTGTTTAAAAAAATTGTTACTATGTCACATCCTACCGTTATTGTACCTGGTTATTTGGCTGGAGCAGCAGAGTATTTTTCTCTTGAGCGCTTTTTAAATGAACAGGGTGTTCCTACCTTTACTGTGCCTTTAACTAAGTGGGATTGGTTACCCACTGTAGGAGGGCGTTCTATGGTTCCTATTTTACGTAAAATAGACCAGACCATCCAAGAGGTTTTAAACAAGCATAGAGGCTCCTTGATTAATATCGTTGGACATTCTGCAGGAGGGTGGATCACCAGAATTTATCTAGGGGAACAATCTTATGATATTCATGGTGGTGCGACAATTAAAGAAGCTACTTCTTGGTGTGGGAGTCAATTTGTTCAAACCCTGATCACTTTGGGTACACCTCATAGTAGTTTTGAATATTGGGCAAGAAAAAATTTAAACTTTGTCAATAACAATTATCCTGGGGCTTTTTATTCACAAATCAACTATATTTGTCTGGCGGGAAAGTCTATATATGGAGAGCAATGTCTAGGACAATGGCTAGCTTATAACAGCTATAAATTGACTTGTGGTGAGGGTAATTCTTGGGGAGACGGCATTACACCTATTATTGCGGCTCATTTACAAGGGGCCACTAATTTAGTCCTAGAAGGGGTCAGACACGCCCCCAATAAAAGTCAACCTTGGTATGGTTCCCCTGAGGTTATTAGAGAATGGATGGGCTATTTATAGATTTTTGAGATGAAAAATTCAAAGGAAGTATTTTGGAGTATTACCGGATTTGTTAGCTTAGTTCTCCTTGTCTCCTTGCTTTTATTAACTGGTGTCAAAAGCATACCAATTTTATTGTCTTTGGGAGTTTTTGCTTTAATTATTTCCTTCCGTTATCCACGTCTAGGTTTTGTCTTATTTTTATGTTATCTGCCTTGGGCAGGAACTTTAATTTATTCTGTAGGCGGTATGTTTGTCAGTACTTATGGAGAGGTATCGATATCTGGTTTTTATTACTTTCTCTTTCAATTATCTAAAGATTTCTTTTATTTTCCCGCTCTAGCTTCTACCCTTTTGCTATTTAGAGGGCAATTTCAAAAATATACATCTTTATCGTATTTATTCTTAGGACTATCTGTTTGTTGTCTATTAACTTTTTTAGGCGTGAATGTAAATCAAGGTTTACTAAATGGTCAATCTGAATATCTGGCTATAGGCATAATAGGACTCAAGACGATTTTGGGTTATATTCCTTTAGTTTTTTGTGCTTACTTTTGGCTAAGAACCAAAGAAGATTTATTCTTTTTAATGCGTATGTTTACTGTTTTAATAATCCTAGCCTGCTTACTCTGTTTTATACAATATTTCTTATTAAATTCTGGTGTTTGTTTAGGGAGTGTCAATTTACCTGAACCTGCTTCTACAAGGGCTAGTTTACAGGCTCGTTGTTTTGTGGGAGGGTCTTTATTATATAATCCAGGTCAAGAATTATTAAGATTACCAGGAACTTTTGCTTCGCCATGGCATTGGGCTTGGTTCCTGATTTCTAGCGCATTTTTATCTTATGGAATTATTTTGATTGATCCTGCTTTACATTGGCGAATAATCGGAACATTTACTGTTTTATTGGTTTTTATGACTAGTGTGATTTCTGGACAGAGGACATCTCTTTTATTAGTGCCAATTATTTTTATAGTATTAGTTATAATTACAGAGAGAAAAGTAAATCAATTAATTCCAAAACTAGGACTAATTATTTGTTTAAGCGTTATTTCTTTTTCTAATTTTGATATCTTTCAAGAACGTCTACAAAATTTAGCGAATCGGTGGAACTATTCATCACCTATAGATTTTGTCAGTGGACAGTTTGCTTGGCTTCTCAATGGAAGACTATCTCTTTTAGGAGAAGGAATAGGTAAGGCGACTAGTGGGTCACGTCTTTTAGGAGGTGTAGAGTTAATTGAAACATTCCATGTAAAAGTTCTCTATGAAATTGGTATTTTAGGGGGCTTAACTTACTTTGCTCTGATGTGTGTATTACTTATTGTCACCTTTAAGGCTTATCAAAGTTTAAAAGATCCTAAACTGCGTCAGTTGAGTCTCTGTCTCTGGTCTTTTCTCTTACTTATTAACATCAATCCTTACTATTATCCTTTAGCAGTTGATCCAGTCAATGTCTATTATTGGTTAATTGGTGGTCTGATTTTAAAACTACCAGAAATAGAGTCAACTAAGAAGATTTCCGAATAACTACTTGTTGTAGCTTAATTTGAGCACCTGCCGAAGTTGTATTATCACCTAAAAAGATAAAACTAGGCAGTCGATAGGGGTTTAATAGTCCTGTAAATTTAGTATAGTCTCGTAATTTTCCTTTAAGTAGTAACTTGCCATCAGCTAAAAACTCATAGTTATCATCTTTAACCTTTAAATCATAGCGAACGAAACCAACACCAACAGGATTAAAATTGAGACTTTCTTGGGCTGCTAGACGGCCAAAAAGTGGCTGATCATTTTGGAGAAAGATTCTATTTTCTTGAAAACCAATTTCTAGACTAGAGGGAACTTGAGTAGCGACATCTTGACTCAGGAGAATCACACTAAAACCCGCTCTTTCAGGGCGACTGTGTTGTTCTGCTAGGATATCCACTGTAAAACTGAGTGTATACCCTTGAGAACGGATGAGTTTGGGGAAACGAGAATTAAACAGCCGTAAGCCACCATAGTTAGTGTAACCATCCAAAATATCTAACTCAGGTAAAGTATCTAAATGTGTTCCTTTGGGAGAATTCTTCAAAGACTGAGTTCCTCCAGTATTGGTATAGACCAACCATTGAGGATTAAATTTGTCTACTGTGACAAATTGTTGATTAACATCATAGAGAACTAGTATTGAAGGGTTAGCTATAGCCACTACTGCTAAAGCCAAAACCGAGATTAAACCAATTACAAAGCCGATCATCACTCTTGGAAACATTAGGTTTTTTGCTCTAAAAAAGAAGTTATTTTCTCGGCGGCTAAATCCAAGATTACCGGATTCCGTACTAAGGCAAAACGAACATACTTTTCACCTGCTGGACCAAAGCCAATACCTGGTGCTAGAGCGACTCCTGTTGCTTCAACAAGTTGCAGAGAAAACTCAAGAGAACTGTTAAAAATAGAGGAGGGAATTTTTGTCCAGAGGTACATAGTAGCTTGAGGGATGGGAACTGTCCAGCCCCTTATTTTAAGAGATTGAGCTAAGGTATCACGACGCTGCTCGAAAGTTTTAACTAGTTTTTGAATAGTTTCTGGAGGACTAGCGAGTGCGGCAATAGCCCCGTTGAGAATGCCTCTATACTGATTAAAATCTACAATGGCTTTAATTTGTCGCAGAGCTTGAATTAACCCAGGATTACCAATAGCAAAGCCTATGCGAAAGCCGCCCATACTGTAAGATTTGCTAAAGGTAAAGAATTCAATAGAGCGTTTTTTATCTCGATCAACCTGTAGTATCGATGGTGGTCTTTCTTGTCCGTCAAAAACCAGATCCATATAGGGAAAATCATGCACTAGAATAATGTCCCATTTCTCACAGAAGTCTAGGGCAGTTTGGAAAAAAGAGAAAGGGGCAATTGCTGTAGTTGGGTTGTGGGGATAACTGAGGATCATCAGTCTGGTCTGACTTAAGATAGAAGATGGTACTTCTGTCAAGATTGGTAAAAAGTCATTTTCTGCTCTTAGGGTTAGAGGATATATTTTCCCACCAGCTAAATAAACACCGCCTACATGAGAGGGATAACCTGGATCTAAAACAAGAGTATATTCACCAGGATTAAGTACTGCTAGTGGTAAATGCGCAGTACCTTCCTGAGAACCAATTAAGGTACATACTTCTGTCTCTGGATCAACAGGCACTTTGTACCTATATGTATACCACTTAGCTACCGCTTCTCTAAACTCTCTAGTGCCATTGTGCAGGAGATAGCCGTGAGTAGTAGGATCATCAAGAGATTCAGCAATGGCTTTTAAAATATGAGGTGCGACAGGTAAATCTGAGGAGCCTAGGGATAAGTCAATAATTTCTTTTCCTTGAGCTAAGGCCTGAGTTTTAGCCCTATCCATATCAGCAAAGACGTTACTTTTGAGACTATTTAGTCGATGAGCAAATCGCATGGATTAGTTCAGGTTGGAGTCAATGAACTCTTGTAACTGTTGTTTACTGAGTGCACCTTCATAAGTGCTCAGGATCTGTTTATTTTTAAATAGTCTGAGTGCAGGAACGCCCTCTACCTGACATTGACTAACGGCTTGAGGATTGGGGTCTATTTCTAGTTTAACTACCTTGAGGCGGTCACTGTAAGTCTGTGCTGCCCATTGAATGGAAGGGGAAACTAGACGACAAGGACCACACCAAGCAGCCCAAAAGTAGACCAGTACGGTTTCTTGGGTTTCTAAAACTTCTTGAGCAAACTGGGGATCGGTAATCTCGACAACTGAACTCATATTTCTTGACTATTCCTTGGGGGCTGGCCTTGCTATTTGGTGTGTTTAGGGGGACTAATCCCCCTTGTTTATTTTAGAGATCTTTAAGTTTTGTCTTCAACTCTTCTAGTTCAGCATCAACTACTGGACTAGATGCTGCTGCCTTATTGTTCATAGAATCAGCTGGGGGTAGTGACTGTTGTGTGGATGAACTTTCTGCAGCTAGGGCTTTGGGTGAACTCCCTTCCATAGCTGCTTTTAGTTGTGCTAACTCATCATCTACTTCATAACCGCCTTCTAATTGAGCAAACTGCTGTTCTAGTCCAGTTCCACCTAATTCGCCTGCAGCTTGTGAACGAGCTTCTGCCTCTAAAACCTTGTTTTCCATGCGCTCAAATGCACTAGTTGCGCTACCTGTTCCCAACCCCCCTAGAGTCCTTTGCAGTTCTTCATTAGCGTGGGCTGCTTTAGAACGAGCTTGCAGCATATTCTTTTTAGTCTTAGCTTCTTGAATTTTGCTCTCTAAACCAATCAGACCGCGTTTGAGGGTATCTACTTGGGCTGTTTGCTGTTCTAACTGAGTCTTGAAGATGGCCGCGCTGTCTGTGTGGGTTTTTTTGCGCACTAGCGCTTCTCTGGCTAAAGCTTCATCTCCTTTACTGATGGCTAATTGTGCTCTTTGTTGCCATTTGTTGGCTTCTTCTTGGTTTTGGTTATACTGTTGTTCGGAACGTTTTTGTTCAGCAATCACTCTGGCCACAGCTTGACGCAGTTGTACCAAGTCTTCCTGCATATCTATAACTGCTTGTTCCAGGATTTTTTCTGGATCTTCGGCTTTGCTAACTAAATCGTTAACGTTAGCTCGGATAACTCGACTAATACGATCAAATAAGGCCATGACGTTCTTAGATCCTTTGGTTAGGTATTAATA
>CASBQB010000008.1 GCA_949127655.1 Chroococcales cyanobacterium PMM_0086
CTGCTGTTTCAATACTATGTTTTATTGGTTCAACTAACCTCGCTTGAGTAGCTTGACTGCTGAGGTCTTCTCTGGGACTTGGGGGTAGTCCTCCCCTTCCTGTGCGGACAAATTGACTCTGGGTACCCCTCAGACACGGATTTTGCGCTATTAGGGCATTAGGATCTACGACAGTTTCTGGTAATCGAATTACGCCTCGATTAGGGTCAAGAGTACTGTTTATTTGGACTTGACCAGATGCCCCAAATTCAGAGCTAGCATCAATCTTATTGCTCATGTCCCCTGTAATAGCTATTCCTTCGGCAATACCGAAGATACCTTGAGACTGAATATTGATCTTGCCGCCCTTTCCTCTTTCTGCTTTGGCAATGATGTTGCTGCCATTTGGTCCTGTTGGGGGAAAAGCGAGCAGGAAGAGAGAGTTAATGGCAATATTACCGCCATTAGCATCACCATTAGCAGTGGCAGAAATTAAGCTTTCGTTTTCTAGAGAGAGTAAGTTGGATAATTGTAGGCTGATATTTGCCCCGCTTTGTCCCCCACTCTTGCCAGTTTCGGCTGTAATAGAAGCTTTATTTAGGGTAAGGGTATCTGCACTTATTTTCAGGTTACCTGCTTGTCCTTCAAGATTGCTGACATCAATTACAGCCCCATCGCTAAGATGAAAAGAATGGGTATTTATAGTAATATCACCTGCTTGACCTTCTGCACCTTTCTCGGTGAAAGACAATATCCCACTTGAAGAACCTGTCGGTCCCACTCCAGATATATTGACTGAATCAGAGACATTAACAGTAATATTCCCTCCTTTTCCCTTAGCACCTGGATTTCCTCCATTGAGAGAAGATCCCAGTAAAGAGCCACCTGTTAAAGAAAGTGAGCGAGCCTGGATATCGATGTTTCCCCCGTTCCCAACCGCCCTTCTTCCCACCCCTGAGAAGATTCCAGTATCGTATGTTGAGTTGGTCGTATTTTCTAAAGAAATAAAGTCGTCAACCCGCACATTAATATTTCCACCACCGCCTATTCCTTTCTCAATAGAAGTCTGGATCGCTGCTCCATCAGCTAAAGAGAGTGATTTAGCCTGGATAATGATGTTACCACTTCTACCGTCTGCACCGAACGAAGAGCTATTGATTTGACTCACAATTGAGTTGCTATCAGTTATTATCTGTCCCCTAAGAGTAACCGGACCCTGGACATCAATAATAATATTCCCAGGATTTCCCGGCCCAATAGATGAGGTAATGATCTGTCCACTATCGATTAAAGAAAGTGAGCTAGCTTGGATAGAGATGTCTCCAGTATTACCTGTTGCTTCTTTATTAATATAATTAGCTATGTAAGAGTTAGTAATTGTTATTGCTTCAGTTGCCTTAAGTTCTATCTTTCCTGCTTCTGCACCATCAGATTGAAGACCTATACTAATTCCTGAAAGGAGTTTACTTTGGCTGGGATCATCTAGTTCTGTGCTTATAATATCTATATTTTTGGCATTGATAGCAATACTTCCTCTTCCCCTATCGCTGACATCAATAGTCGCTCCGTTCTTTAACAAGACATTTGCTCGCTCTACGTTATCTGGAAAAGCTAAACTTAGAATATCTCCATCAATTTTAAGTCTGACTGTTCCTTTCCCTGCTAATCCTCCTAATTCCACTCGACCATTGGGTGCTTGTAAAGTTCCCTTATTGGCCTTACTTTCATCTTTATTATCGGGATCATAGGAAAATTTCCCATCTAGAGTTACATCTCCTCCTAATAGCAATAAACTTTTCCCATTAGGTACTTCTAAATGATCTTTCTGATTACTTGATTGATAGCTAATTGGTTTAGCTCTTACTTGATTAAAAAAGAAAGCCGAGGGTTGTACATTTAATAGATAAGGGTCATTAGGACTTGAAGCACTAAAATAACCTTGATTGCCAAATTGGATAGCATTGGCTGTTGTGGCTATAAATGAACCATTGAGAGCTAGTGAAGCATTGGGACCAAAGATAATTCCATTGGGATTAATCAGAAATAAGTTAAAGTTTGGAGCTGTTCCTGCTGCTTCTATTCTCCCTAAGATCTCTGAAGGTAAGATACCTGTTACCCGACCTATCACATTACTAATTGCTGAATTATTGTTAATAAAACTCGCAGTATTCCCTGATGGTACTGAAAACTTCTCAAAACTGTGGAAGAGGTTACTGCCTGCTGTCGTTCCTCGAGTAATCTCAAAAATATTATCTACTTGCTGCACAACGGTCGGCTTAGACATTGACCTATCAGAGGCAATTTGCGCCTGAGTAGGTAAGATACCTGCTAGGTAGCTAGAAATAATACTAACAGTTAAGAATTTTTGATAGTTATTTAATTTCATTAACTGATGATTTGGATTATCACTTATATCTCATCAGGCTCAAAAGAGAGAGACATGCAGTTAGGGTTTGTCTTAGGACAACGTCCACCCTGAGCATCTCCAGATAAAAGATTGCTTACTACTTCTGCGAATTGTTCTGTTAATTTATCTGCTGTTATTGAAGGCGTTGCTTCCACTAGTGTTTCAAGGCGAGACGCAAATGTCTTAACTTTTTCCTCTATAGCTTCTTCCAGGACAATAATTTCATCGCTAGCTGTTTTTGAAGGGGTCTCGTCTGTCTCACCAGTTAGTACATAATGAACTAAAGGCTCTAAGGGTGATTCACATTCAGGATAATCGAAGTTACAATAATTTCCATCAGATTGCCATGAAGTTACTTTTATTTCCCAAAGAGGCTCAGAAGTTTCTTTATTGACAAGCTTAAATTTATAAGAACTTACATCTGGTACTTCCTTCCACACAAGTAGTGGTCTTGGGTCGAGCAAGAAAGTTACGCGAGGATTAACTGTCATGACTTTATATCTCCTTAAAGTTACAATCGTGGTTGCCTTGAGAGAGCATTCTGGAAGTTTTGAATTCACATCAACTAAACTAGCACTGACCTTATGTTAGTTGACAAGAATAAAAAAGACAATAGGAAAAAATCAGGTCTTTTTACCATAATTTTCAGGAAAAGTCTGTTTTAGTCAGGTCTCTCAACCATTTAGGGAACAGAACAACTAGGCGGGCTTGACGGGAGCCGTCCTAAAGAACCTGTAACGGTGGGATCATAGGCAACAAGAAGTACTTCGCCCTGTTCGTTAAAAACCCAACCTTGAGCGGGAATGATTGGTTGAGCTATAAGTATACTATCGCTCTCTTCTACTGCTGTTTCAATACTATGTTTTATTGGTTCAACTAACC
>CASBQB010000009.1 GCA_949127655.1 Chroococcales cyanobacterium PMM_0086
ATGGGGGAGACTGGACAAAACTGCGGAAGGTAATTTTTAATCAACTCAAAAGCTGGAATTTCAACGCGATTGGTGCCTGGTCAGCATCTGATTTATGGGATCAAGGAATGCCTTATACTTGGTATCGCTGGATAGATCAGGTTTCTTACCCGCTTTCTTCTCCAACAAATATGGGACTGATTAATCTTAAAGATGAGCCAAATAAATGGCATATTGATTTGCTGACTCAGTTAAATGCGAAAGCTGAAAGTATTGTCACAACTGAGTTTGACTATAAACCAAAGGAAAAATAAGCTCTTTGCTTTTAAATCTCTCCAGCATCTACTTTAGCTTCTAGATTAGCTTGCAAGGACTTGGGTAGATTGCTTAAAAAATCATAACCGGTTAAGCGTTCAATCTCATTGACTGAGGTGATATAGCGAAAAGACCCTCTAGTCTCTTTAGTATACCACTTAGCATTAGGAGATACCCTTTTCTGCCTCATGGCTACAGCAATGACTCTCGTGTTAGGGGTAATACCTGCTAAACCTAAACCAGGACGATCTAAAACGAGAATTATTTTCCAACAGATAGCAGGTACAGTAATATTTAATCCTGAATCATGTCCAGTCAGAGATAAGATTGTTTTACCTTGACTATCTTCTCCACCACTTCTAACACCTCCAGCAATAATATAGAGTTCTTTTCCACTTCTAGCTAATTTACGAGAGTAACTTTCTAGACTTTCCCAAGCGCCTCGATTAAGATCTCTTGATTGCGGGATGATATTAGTCATCAAGAAGG
Source organism: Chroococcales cyanobacterium PMM_0086 (assembly GCA_949127655.1). Taxonomy (GTDB): domain Bacteria; phylum Cyanobacteriota; class Cyanobacteriia; order Cyanobacteriales; family Microcystaceae; genus CAISPN01. The sequence continues at coordinate 784 of CASBQB010000009.1, forward strand.
TTGCACAGTTATTCTCTCTGTTGTCGGTGCGATCAGCAGAAGGAATTAAATGTCCTCGATCAAAACCACTCCCCCGATAATCACTAGGTAAAACTGGCGATAAGGCTATTGGGAGAGATTGATCCATTGCAAAAGCATCTTGTTTATTATCTCCTTTGCAGCGTTTGACCTTACCTAACCAAGAATCATTAAGTTGCCAACTCACCCAATTAGGGATAGATTTACTCTGATTATAAGATAGGGTATATTGTGCTTTGACCATTAAGTAATTATCAGGACTATTCAGACTTGTTATAGCACCAGAAGGATTACCTAAGATGAGATGAGGTGAAGTCGGAACAAAAGAATAACTAGGTAAAGCTGTAGTGAGACTCAGAAGCAGGGAAACACCGAAAATTAGAGTCAATCTTTTCCAATTAAAAATCACTGTAACTTTCTACTGCTTGCTTGATCTTATTAATTACTTCATCGACTTTAATTAGTCCTAATTCTCCTGAAGCACGCGTTCTGATATTGAGACTCTCAGATTCTACCTCTTTAGCCCCTACTACTGCCATAATTGGTATCTTTTGAGTTTCAGCATTGCGGATCATTTTACCTAGACGTTCACAGCTAGTATCTGCTTCTACTCTTAAACCTACGGACTGCATTTTCAAGGCGATATTTTTAACATAGTCTAATTGTTCTTCACTGACTGGTAATAATCTGGCCTGTACAGGTGCTAACCAAAGGGGAAAATCGCCTGTATACTCTTCTATTAAGATACCAATTAAACGCTCTAAAGAGCCAAACGGGGCACGATGGATCATCACAGGCCTTTGACGGGTTCCATCACTAGCTATATATTCTAGGTCGAAGCGTTCAGGTAAATTATAGTCAACCTGTACTGTTCCTAATTGCCATTCTCTTTCTAGGGCATCTTGGAAGATAAAGTCTAACTTAGGTCCATAGAAAGCTGCTTCACCTAGTGCTTCAAAATGCTCCATCCCCAGGGTTTTTACGGCCTTACGAATAGCATTTTGAGCCTTATCCCAAACTTCATCAGAACCCATGTATTTATCTGAAGTTGGATCACGGAAACTCAAACGAGCTTTAAAATTCTTTAATCCTAGACATTTAAAGACTGAGAGAATCAAATCAACTACACTTAGAAACTCATTATCTAGCTGTTCAGGAGTAACAAAGAGATGTGAATCATCTACGGTAAAGCTTCTTACTCTGGTTAGTCCGCTTAATTCTCCAGACTGTTCATAGCGATAGACTGTACCAAATTCTGCCAATCTCATTGGTAATTCACGATAGGACCGCAGTTCACTTTTATAGATTTGGATATGAAAAGGACAGTTCATCGGTTTTAAGACAAAGCCATTTTCTAGGGCTGCTGCGGCTTCATCTTCTGCCATTAAGGGGAACATATCTTCTTTGTATTTCTGCCAGTGTCCAGAGGTTTTAAAGAGGTCTACACGGGCAATATGGGGGGTAACAACAGGTAAATAACCTCTTTTGATCTGTTCTTGCTTTAAGAAGTCTTCTAAAAGTGAGCGAATAATTGTTCCTTTGGGAGTCCAGAGGGGTAAGCCTGGACCTACTATATCACTGAAAATAAATAGACCCTGTTCTTTTCCTATTTTACGATGGTCTCTTTTAAGGGCTTCTTGTTTCCTGCGTTGATATTCGGTTAACTGTTCTTCGCTCTCCCAAGCTGTACCATATATGCGTTGTAATTGAGCGCGATTAGAATCACCTCTCCAATAGGCACCTGCTACAGTTTCTAGTTCTATAGCTTTGGGGTTAATTTCTCCAGTATTTTCTAGATGTGGTCCTGCGCATAAATCCCACCATTTTTCACCCAAATGATAGAGGGTGATTGGTTCGTGTATGTTTTCTAGGATCTCTAGTTTGTAGGGTTCATTAATTGATTTAATCCTGGTTGCTGCCTCTTCCCTGGTTACTTCTTCTCTAATGAGGGGGAGTTTTTGGTTGATGATTTTAATCATCTCCTTTTTGATAGCTTTTAGATCCTTATCTGTTAAAGGTTCTGGTAAGTCAAAGTCATAGTAAAAACCTGTTTCTGTCCAGGGACCGATAGTCACTTGTGCTTTAGGAAACAGTTTCTGTACTGCCATAGCCATGATGTGTGAGGTGGTATGGCGTATTTTCTTGAGTATTTCAGACTCGCTTGTTTTGGGTAGTTTAATCTGTTTCTGCTGGTCTACTTGTGAGCCGTTGCTGGACATATAAGGAGTTAAATGTTTACTTAATACTAAGCTCTATCTTACCGCTTTTCTGAGGTTTGAAATTAAAATTGAGTAGATGCTAAGTAGTAAACTACCTCTGTAATCTTTACTAGCTTTGGCACTTCCCCAGATCATTTAAATTATACTGCTGCTGGTACCCTATCGGGCTGTTGACCCTTTGGGTCAGCCTTTGGTCTAAAGTCAACATCTTTCGGGTCTTGATGAACTAATTCACCCCTAAAGGCTTTAGTAAGGGCTGCTTGTTCAAGGCAGTACAAAGTTTAATTGCTTTTTGATATTCTTGGTCTATTTTGTCGAGAGAGTTAAAAAAGTCCCTCGCCCCTTGGGAGAGGGATTTAGGGTGAGGGCGTAGCCGCCCGTAGGGTGGGCTTTAGTTGATTCTTTTTCTCACTAAGGATACGCTCTAATAACACTGCTGCTGGTACCCTATCGGGCTGTTGACCCTTTGGGTCAGCCTTTGGTCTAAAGTCAACATCCTTGGGGTCTTG
>CASBQB010000010.1 GCA_949127655.1 Chroococcales cyanobacterium PMM_0086
CGCATTACCTTTCTGGCTGTTTCAATTTGGTACCAGTATTTATCAATGGCTGTAAGAGTGGGTAGACAGACTAGTTGGTCATAATCTGCCATTACAGATAAGTTGAACAGATCTAGACGGACTTGAAAGTGCTCTACATCATCATACTGCTTTGCTTGTAGGGCTTCTAGGGCTAAGGAGGAGTTGAATTTGAAGGTGTAGGGGATATCGGAGGGCATTCTATTAATTTGCTTGAAAAAAATTGAAACTCAAATTTACAGTTAAATTTAGGAATGAGGTATTAACTAACTGCTTGGAAGAGACTTCCACATCCGCTTATCGAACTTAAAATTCATCGATGGTTCTAAATCAAATTTCAAATCAGGATGAAGAGGATTAAGTAGATAATTAAATTCCACTGGAACGATAGCTGAGGGAACTTTTAAAACAGGAGATTCTTTCGCCTCTAACCACTTTTTCCCAATTTGTTGTAAGAGTGGATAAGCCGTTTCTTCCTGCCAATTAGAAGGTAAAGTCTTGATATCAACGGAGAGGATGACCAAGCTATTTGGAATGTGAGCACGTATTGCTACCAGAGGAATCTTATCACTTTCGGTATGGACGAAAACTTCTAGTGTTGCTAAGGCCAAACTTTCTGCTGTATAAACCACTTTCCAACCAGGAGGATGCCAACGTCCCGACGTATATAATCCTCCTTCTCCAGAAAAAGCTGTGTTTTGGTGTTTTTGCTTACAGAGTCGCCAGAGGAGCACTAACCAAAAATTCCATATTCAGCACGGTAAAGCAATTCTTCAACCTTTTTAGAACCTGAGTCAGTCGCTAAGGCGTATAAGGGAGTTTGTCCTCCCAAGGATTCTTTAGGGGTAGCTAACCAGCGCTGAGTTTCTGCTTTATCTTCAAACAAATCTAATGCTTGTTGAGTAATACGTTCAAAACGTTCTAATCTGTCAGCTAGTGCTAACTTAAGAATAGGATTGGTTTTTTCGTAGCGACTTTGGGTACTTTCAGAAATGCCTAAAATATTACGAATTGTTCCTTTCCCCACTTGAAACCGCTTTGAGACAGCTTGAACCGCTTCATATTTTTTGGGTAAGGTTTGTGTCATTGACTTTATTCCTCATTCAATTGACTATATTTTACCGTCAATTGACAGTTATTGACCATTCTCTTTCAAGTTCAAATAAAAGTATTAATCTACTACTTTAACCCCACAGAATGCACTATAAGCAATACCAATTGCATCCAAACGACTTCTCCCCACATTCTTCAACTCAAACAACGCGCTCACAGTATCTGTTACTTCCTCATGGTCAGCCTTTCCCGACCCTAAATGCGCCTTCCACATTGATGGGTAAAGATGAACAGGGACAATTCCTACTTCTCTATAACAAACCAACTGAATTACTCCTGCTGCTTCTAAAACACTCCTAGTCGTTTTAGGATTTTCACCAATTATGGGAATTTCCATAGCCACATTGTTCGGTTGAAACTCTCGCAGAAGTGTTACTAAATCTTGCTCTAACTCACATAGTCTTTCAGAGGTTGGGCGTTTTTTGGTTGTTTCAACTATCCCATGTCCTAATATTTTGGGCAAATCATAACCATTTTCTTTACCTTCTAAAACAGCCCATCTTACTGTAGCCAGACCAGGGTCAAAACCAATCCATCTCTTTACTATTGTGTTTGTAACGATGAGAGTTCGGGTTGTTGTCGTATGTGTATCTAATTCCTTAGTAATTAGAGCTTCCAAACTATCTAATCCCAATTTTTCTTGATACTGTTGTAGTTTGGATAAAAGACTTGGTGGAAGCTGCCAAGAGGAATTTTCTGCTCTTATATAAGATTTTTCAGCCTTGTCAAGGTTATTTGTCTCAATTGTAGATTGAGAGCCATTTTCAATCACTTCAGCCCTTGGAGTGGAAACGTTACCATCAGCTAGACTCATCCTAACCTTGGCAACAAAAGGATGACTAGTCACAGTATATTTGGCAATCATTCGGTCGCTCCATTGAGACCACTCTTCATCTTGCAAAAATATCCTTACAGCATGGTACTTGTCTTGGATAGTTCTTCTGAGTCCATGCGTTGCATTAGAGCCTGCAGCATAGAGAATAGCGGCTCTTAAAGTCCCTTGCTTCAGGTCAGTTTCAAGCTCTTGATACCCTAAATGGCGGTAAGCTTCCAGACGATGAAAACCATCTGCAAGGAAATAAGAATTGCCATCAGAAAAAACCACAATAGGTGGAAAAGTCTGTCCCTCTTTTATCGCCTGTGCATATTCCACAACAGTTATTTGATTAATTTCTGCCCTGACTTGCGTACCATCATCTGTTCTAATTTGACTAATTGATAATCTCATTTATTTCCGTTCCTGGCGTTGGCGATAAGGGACATCAAGTTTAGCAACAGCCATACGTTTAACCAATTCTCCTCGTCGGTCATATTTAGCTGTCGTAGCAGGGTCAGCATGACCGACCAATTTTTGCACAGTGAGTAAATCGGCATTAGTCTCCAAGAGATTACTAATAAAAGTACGGCGTAGGTCATGGGGAGCCACCTGCGCTATACCAGCTTGAAGAGCTCTTTTTAACAAGACATTCATCACCACTTGGTCACTCATTTGTCGAATCTCTATTCGTCCCACTTGGTCTACTGGACAGAGTAAAGCACCAGGAAGAGAGCCTCTTAGTACTAACCAATCTTCTACCACTTTTATTGCCCCTTCTGGCAAATAGGTGATACGTTGCTTATTCCCTTTCCCCTTGCGTATGGTCAACGCTCCTGTCTTGGGGTCAAAATCAGACACCGCCAAGGCGACCACCTCACTCCGTCTCAATCCCCCCATTAAAATCCCAATCATCGCCACATCCCTAACTCCTGCATTTGTGGGGTCATTGAAACAGGCCTCCATCAAAGCAGCAATTTCCTTTCCTTCCAAAGCCCGACCCCGTGGCAA
>CASBQB010000011.1 GCA_949127655.1 Chroococcales cyanobacterium PMM_0086
CAAATACCGAGATCTGTAGATGTTAAAGATAGACAGACAGGACGGTGTAAAGCTAGCATAAGCAGTGCCTAAGTGAGATTTACTTTATATGCTAACCTTTGGATTTAATTAAAGATATTCCTTCAAAGAAGTGTCCCCTTAAAATAGCAATAATGCCCTCTAAGATGCGAATTTCTTTTTCTGCATTTCCTAAAAGAGGCTTAAAGGCAGTTTCAGCTGCAGCGCTGTCCCAATTATAAAGATGTACAACCGCCAAATAAGCATGAGGATAAGGATTTTTTGGGTCAAGTTCAATCAACTTCTGTAAATAAGTTATGGCTTTGCTGGTATCTTGTTGTAATGCTCTAGCTAAGATTACCCCATAGAGATATTTAATGCGTTGAGTTGGCTCTAGATGCTCTTTTTCCAAACGATAAGACAGAGTTTGAGCAGTTTGTTCTAAATAGTCTTGTCTAGGATCATATTGATTTAAACGACCTACTTGTAAAAATAGCGGATCTAGTCCTTTTGGACCTTTGGATAAAAGAAATGATAAATTTCTTAGCTGTGTAACTTTATCTAAAATGGGTGCCTTGGGAATAGTTGCACCTTCTACTATTTTAACTGTCACAGGCGGCACTTTGACGGGGTAACTAGTGCCATTTTGAGGATTTATATAGGTTACTCGCAGATGATATTCTCCCTGATCTTCTCCTGATAACATAGCAGTCTGTTCTGTTACCTCTAATGTTGTTGCAGAACTAGCTTGATATATTTCCCCCATACCTAAAGCATGATCTTGTATCCAACCCAAATGAGTTGGATCTTTTTTCCAGTTAATAAGTACTAAGCCATTGTTAAATTCTGAACCTTTCCCCCTCCACTGATAGGTAATAGGAACAGGAACATTAGGTGGAACCTCAGCAGGAACAATGACTTCTTTTAACTCGATTTTTTCCTGGGGTTCTGAAATAGTCTTGACTGTGACTAAGGGAGTTTTCCGATGATAGAGTTTAAGACTGCTTTGATCTGGCAATGTCCAGGTTTTAACTGAGCTAAAATTAGGATCATTCTCTAACTCTTTGGCTAAATCTAATTGAGGCTTTTTAGCAAAGAGATTATCTCCTGTTTTGGTGAGAAACCAGTCTAAAGACTCTCTATCCTGTTTGACTGCTGCGGTTTTAGAACCTAGTTCTCTGCCATAGACTTGAAAATTAGCCAAGGCTCCATAATAATTAAGGGTATTGTGATTAATTTCAGGGGTGCTCGGAATTACGCCTAAAGTAGCTTGTAAGTAGGGTGTTGTTTTGGTGATCGTCCCAATGACTTCTGTATTAGGCCAGGACTGACCACGATAAGGATAATTAGTACCTCCTGGACTGAGAAATTGAGCAACTTCAGTTAAACCCGGAACGGGATAAAGTTTACCTAACATGACCAAAACAGCAATAATGACTGTCCACATTTGAACTTTTTGCCAATTACCGCGCCATTGGGTCAAACCGTAGGCTAAAAATACGGCTAAAATTGGTAAATAGGGAAGAATATAACGACCATCTTTGTTGACATTAAGACTGCAGATTAAATAGCCTCCTAACCAATAGATAGCCAACCAAGCTAAACTATCTCTAACTTGCTCTTTTTCTGTTGTTTTCGGGAAACGTCCTAAAAGATTTAAAACTATACCTACTAATGGCACTAAGAGTAATACCCATCCAATGGCTAAGGGTAGATCTTTCCAATAGTAAAACCAAGCAGCTAAGCTGTTAATAGTCGGATCTCCTTCTGCTGCTGCAGGAAGAGTTACAGAACTTGTATAGGTACCGAAAGAATAGATCCAGTTTGTTCTATACCACGGCCACCAAAGGAGGGTTGAAATGAAAAAACTAGTCAATAATTGTAAGATTCTTATCCATTGACGCATTAAAAGTGAGCGACAAGTTACCCAAATTAAAGGCACTAATAAAAAGAACATTACACTCTGTTTAGTAAGTAATGCTAACCCCCAAAAGACACCAAAAATAACGGTATATAGCCATTGTTTCGAGGTGGTTTTTTCGGCTCGCCACAGAGTAAAACTAGTAAAAGAAGCAATTGTTAAAGAGACTAAGAGATTATCAAGTAAATAGACTAATTTCTCAAAATATAGACGGGGAAAAAGGATACATAATAAAGCAGAAATAACCCCTACTTTTGAGTTAAATAGAGTTTTTCCCAGGTAATAAACGGCAACAATTAAAATAGCGCTAGAGAGTAAATTGACTGTTAAAGCTTGGTCATTTCCCCTAGAGAAAAGTTGTTGAAAAGGCGCTGAAGCAAGATAAGTAAGGGGTGGATATTTGGTAGATAGTTTCCAGAATTCTATCCACCAAGACCCATTGAAAAACTCAGGTTTTTGTAATGCTGCAAGATAATTGAGAGAACCAGTTAAATGATTACTTTGATCCCAACTTGGCACCGTTTGATCTAATGTTAACCACAAACGATCAGAAATGTTGCCAGCTAACCAGATTAAAGTTAGCCAGATCCAAGTCGGGATATGCTTCATTTACCACTCCTTTTTAAATAATCTAATTCGTCATCTATTTCTAAGTTTTTAAATTCAGCTTCTAAGGGATCAGATGAACTATTATGAGTTTTGTAATTTGAGAAATTTTGCCACCCTTTATTAACTGAATTAGATGATTTTGGTGGTTCCGTTTTTGTAGTACTATACTTGACTTGAACTTCCTTTTTTTTCTCTTTAATTTGTGCTAATAATTCTTGAGATTTTATTAATCTTTGTTTAGTTCCCTCCATCTTACCCCAGACTTGATTCCCTTGACGAAGAAGAGCAGCTTCTCGTTCTTGTGCAGCCTGCATTAAGTCAAATCTTTTCACTGCTTGAGCTTTATCTATCCGGCCATGCCATAATTTTATCTCTTCTGCTAGAGAAAGTATTTCTTTTTCTAGAGATTCTTTTTCTATTTTTAACTGTTGAGTTATTTTAAAACTATCTTTCTCCTGTTCTTCAAGTTGTTCTAGAATGATTTGCAATTGTAAGTTAGGATTTTGGCGTAAAAATTCTTCTAAACGAGTCTCTAAAAACTGATTGAAATTTTCAAATATGCCCATCTTTTTAGTAAATTATAAATAGTTTCTCAAAGTTTCTGCCCTACTTCAATATAACGAGTCTGTTCACCTTTTGAAAGAACAGCTTTTTGTTGAGTAACACCTTGAAAAGTCCAACCTGAACTACCAACTAGATCACCTGTTTGTAAACGCTTAGTAATTCCTTTGAAACTGAAAAGGGCTGCAGAATTAAGGCCTGATTCTAACACTCCTGTTAAGATGATATCAGCTTGCCTTGGGGTAACAGAGGGTTTAGGTGGAAGGGGAACAGACGCTACTTTGTTGGGTTTAGGTGGAAGGGGGACAGACGTTACTTTGTTGGGTTTAGGTGGAAGGGGGACAGACGTTACTTTGTTGGGTTTAGG
>CASBQB010000012.1 GCA_949127655.1 Chroococcales cyanobacterium PMM_0086
GGATTAAGTCGGGCTGTTTTAGTAATAGAAGCTTCAGAAACTTCTGGTTGTCTTTCTACTGCTAGATATGCTAATGATTTTGGTAGAGATGTCTATATTTTACCTAATTCCCCTGAAGTAGAGCAGGCTAAGGGTTGTTTAAACCTCCTCCGTGATGGCGCTGAGATGATTCTTTCCGCAGATGAATTATTGACATTTTTGGGAGGCTTACCGGAAGTTTCTCCTTCTGTTAATCCGCTTCCCACCACAAAAGATCTTGAACTTCCCGATGATTTAAAACAGGTTCTACAGTCTTTTTCTGGTGAAATAATTTCTTTTGATCGAGTGGTTAACGATAGTTGTTTATCGACTGGACAGGTTTCGGCTGCACTTCTACAATTAGAATTAATGGGACTAGTCAGACAATTACCTGGTATGCACTATCAGCTTTCGTAATTTTAATATCCTAACTGCAGAATATTATCTATTAAACTTTGATTATTAACCGGACTAAAACTACCCATTTCTACAGCTATTGCTAAGCCTAAAAGAGAGATTTCCGGGGGGAATTTTTGATGATTGCTTAAATTCATAGTTAGAAAAGGACAGCAAAAAAGAGCCAGTTTTAGATATTGTTGCCAGTTTATCTCTAATTTTCCTTGATTTTGTAGCTTCTGAACAAGCGGTTTTAAGACATAGTTTACCTTGGAATTAACAAAGGCTAATCTAACAGGAGAAGGACTAAAATTATGCTCTACTTCTAGGGTATCTCCTTGAATTTCCCAATGAATAGAGAGGGTTTCTGCTATCTCTTGAGGGTAATACATCCAGATAGCAAAAACATTGTGAAATAGAGGTTTAGTTAAGTCTAAAAAAGGAGAATGACGACCAGCAAAGGCGGGATCGAAATAGATTAACTTAGCTGTTTCTGGTTCAAAAAAAACATTACCATTATGCGCATCTCCATGACCGATGATCGATGGAGTGTCTTGTTTAGCTGGGTTTAAATACTCAATAGACTTTGCGACTAACTCTGCTAAAGTATCAGGAAACTCTCGACCATTAATCACCCATTTAAACTGGGCTAAATCATCATAATTTATGGTAATTCCAGGCAATTTTATATCTACACCTTGATAAAATTGCTTAAATCTTCCACCAGTAAGACGATGATAAAAAAGTTGATGAATAGGTTCCTTAGAATGAGCTTTGGCTGAAATAGTTTCTAAAGACTGATCATAGATCTCCCAAAGATCTTGATCGGCTTTTTCTTGAGCCTTGATTACTTTTTCACTAGCTTTTTCTAAATTATTTTCTAGTTCCCATAAAATGCTAAAAAGAGAGGGGTCCTCAAAATAATCATAGATCAGGATTTGTTTACCCCATTCACTAGAGCGATAGATTGGCTGTATTATTGGATAGCCTGCTTGAGCTAAGATACTGGAGTTATAATACTCATTGATGATGCTTTCTGGTTCTATATGGGTTTTAAAAAAGAGCTTGCGTCCCTCTGTGGTTATCAAAAAACCATTGATAGAATTGAGTGAGACAGCTAAAGGTCTCACCTGCACTGTTTGAATATTAAAAGGGAGAAAACTGCTTAAAAAATCCTGTAGTTTTTGATTAGCAGTTTCTGGGTCTTTAAATTGCAGAGATTGGATCTCCTGTAAGATGTGATCTGACAAAATAACACCTCACTTAAACAAGTTATCGCGTTCTCTAATCGCCATAGCATGGGCTGGAAAGCCTTCATATTCAGCTAAGAGTGCTGTAGCCCCTTTGAGCTTAGAAAAGCCTTCTGCAGTTAAGTAGCCTATTCCTGTGCGTTTCAAGAAATCAAAGACAGAGACTGCTGAGTAAGAACGAGCAAAACCCCCTGTTGGTAAAATTGCATTGACTCCTATACAATAATTAGCTGTTGGGATAGGTGTATATGGTCCTAATAAAATCTCACCAGCGTTTTTAATCTTGCCTAGTACACTAAAGGGATCTTTGATTAATACTTCTAAATGTTCTGGTGCATAGTCGTTGATAAAGTCTAGTGATTCATCTAAACTAGAAGTTAAAATAATGCCACCATAAGAAGATAGACCCTTTTGGCAGAATTCCTTACGCCATTGGGGTAACTTTTCCATGTATTCTGTAGCATATTTAGCTACTGCTTCTGCTAATTTCTCACTGTGGGTGACTAATAAAGCAGCCGACTCCGGTCCGTGTTCTGCTTCAACTAGTAGGTCTAAAGCTGCTATACGCGGGTCTGTATCCTCATCAGCTAGTATAATTGATTCACTAGGGCCTGCAGGTAGTCCGACATCTACTAGACCGTAAAGTAGACGTTTAGCGGCCGAACCATAGACATTACAAGGACCGGTAATTTTATCTACTTTGGGAATAGTTGGGGTACCTAAGGCCATAGAGGAGATCGCTTGAATACCACCTAGCTTATAGATGTTCGTAACTCCTGCCATTTTAGCTGCTACTAGGGAAGCAGGTTCAACTTTACCTTCTTTATCTGGTGGGGTACAGACTATGACTTGAGGTACTTTGGTAACTTGAGTAGGAACACTCAACATGAGCATTACAGAAGGAAAAGCCCCTTTTCCTCTAGGTACATAGAGTCCTGCACTAGCAATGGGGGTAATTTTTTCACCAGCAAAGACACCTGGTGTAATTTCAGAAAGTTGTATCTCTTCGGGCATTTGTCTCTGATGGACTTCCCGAATGTTAGTATAAGCCAGTTGAATAGCTTTTTTTAGTTCTGGGTCAATCTCTTCTTGGGCCTGCTGAAACTCCTCTGGGGTCACTTTGAGGTTTTCTGTCGTTGCTTCCGGGTAGTCAAACTTTCTGACATACTCCACAACAGCTTCATCACCTCTGAGTTTAATTTGGGTGATAACTTCTTGAGCAATAGTCAGGGCATTTTCAATGTCAAGTTCTGCCCTTCTTTTGAGAGTGGCTAGTTCTGTTGCGGTCATTTTCGCCAGTTTCAGAATTCGGATCACAAGCCCTTTCCTTATAAGCAAACCTAATGAGGCCTCTTATTGTAGCAGAGATTACCCTCGTTAGTAAAATCTATTTGAGCAATAAGCAGAAGAAAATTTTTTGATAACTTCCTCACAATGTCTTAAAATTTAGGGGAAAACAGCCTAGATTGTTGTATTTTTTTACACTTATGAAAATTCTTGTCTTAAATGCCGGTTCTAGCAGTCAGAAAAGCTGTCTTTATGATTTAGAGAGATTGCCCACTAGTCCTGCAGAACCTATCTCGAAGGCGGATATTGATTGGCATAATAAATTACTTACCACCAAAACCAAAGAAGTTAAGTCAACTCACAAACTAACCGAAGATCGGGTATCTGGGATCAAAAAAATGCTAGAAAATCTCTGGCAAGGTGAGACTAAAGTAATTAATGATTTAGCCAAAATAGATATAGTTGGACATCGGATAGTGCATGGTGGTGATTATACTCAATCAGCCCTAATTACTCCCGAAGTTAAAGAGAGAATTAGGAGTTTAATTCCTCTATCGCCTAATCATAATCCTTCTCATCTAGAGGGAATAGAAGTCATAGAAACTATCTTAGGTACTGTGCCTCAATTGGCAGTCTTTGACACAGCTTTTCACACCACACAGCCTCCTGAAATAGCTACTTATCCTTTACCCTATGAATTATCTGAGGCAGGTATTCGTCACTATGGTTTTCATGGGATCAGTCATCGTTATTGTGCTGGGCGATCTGCTGAACTTTTAGAGGCTCCTTTAGAGAGTCTACGTCTTATTAACTGTCATCTGGGTAATGGTTGTTCTTTAGCTGCCATTAAAGAAGGAAAAAGTCTTCAGACAACGATGGGTTTTACTCCCCTAGAAGGCTTAATGATGGGAACTCGTAGTGGTTCAATAGATCCGGCTATTCCACTTTATTTAATGCGAGAAAAAGGCTTTTCTGCAGAGCAAGTAGATACTATGCTTAATAAGTCTTCTGGACTACTAGGGGTTTCTGGGATATCAGCCGACTTAAGGGCTGTTCTAGCTGCTCTTAAAGAAGGTAATCAACGCGCTCAGTTAGCTTTCTCTATGTATATTCATCGTATAAATTCAAGTATAGGTAGTTTACTGCCTGTTTTGGGTGGTTTAGATGCTTTAATTTTTACAGCAGGTGTGGGAGAAAATTCATCTCTAGTTAGAGCAAAAGTCTGTGAGAAATTGACTTTTTTAGGTGTTCAACTAGATCTAGAAAAGAATGAGACAGCTAGAGGGGATCAAATTATTTCTACTCCAGACGCTAGAGTTAAGGTTCTCCTTATCCATACTGAAGAGGATTGGGTAATTGCTGAAGATTGTTGGAATTTTCTTAAAAAAGCTTAATTGTCGGGGCGCAAGCCCTGCGCCCTTGGGCTGTTCCATCTCTCGGTAATATATAATTGAAGGGTTATTAAAAAAATACTAAATTTATGGATGCTCTAGAATTTTTCCGGCAAAGTTCGGGCAATTGGCAATCACAAAGGACAACCCATCACCTCCCTTTTCGTCGGGCGGAAACTGGGGAATCTCAAATTCATGTAGAAACTCTCGCCCCAGATCATCCAAAGGTACTAGAAATCTGCGAACTCCATGCAGTTGATCCTAGTCAAGCTGTAGGTGGTGCTTTTGTGAGTTGGGATGGTTCTATGTCTTGGGATAAACAAGATGAAAATCATCAAGGAACTACTGTTTTTGTTCTTATCCCTCAAGCTGATGATCCTCAAAAGGGAACCCTCCTTAGAGAAAGAGGCTACGCTGAGATAGTTCCTGTGGCCGGTCATTACCGCATAGATCCAGAAGATGCGCTTGTGCTGGTCACTGAATATGAAACAATGAGCATTTTTGAAAGATTCTGGTTTGTTAATCCTGATACTCGCCTAAGAACAAGTACAGTACAGCGCTTTGGTGGTTTCAATACAGCTACTTTCTGTATAGAGACGAAAATAAAAGAAGAAGTTAATGTCTCTACAGAAGCGGGGATAGCTGCCACCTATGCCCTAAGTGGTTGGTAGATGGGCAGTATTCAATGGTACCCTGGACATATCGCCAAGGCAGAAAGAGATCTCAAAGAGCAACTTAAAAAGGTAGACTTAGTACTAGAGGTACGAGATGCCAGAATCCCCTTTTCTTCTCATCATCCACAGTTACTGAGTTGGATCGGGACTAAGCCTAGAATGTTGGTATTAAATAGAGTAGATCTGATCCCTGAAAGTATCAAAGATAGATGGGTTAAATGGTTTCTTAAGCAAGGAGAAACCCCCTATTTTACCAATGCCAAACAAGGAGAAGGGACTAGACCTATTTTACGTGCTGCAACAAGTATGGGACTAACCATCAACCAAAAAAGAAAAGAAAAGGGGTTGTTACCCCGTCCTGTGCGGGCTGTAGTGCTTGGTTTTCCCAACGTAGGCAAGTCAGCACTAATTAACCGTCTATTAGGTCGTAAAGTCGCTCCTAGTGCCCGCAGAGTGGGTGTTACTCGTCACCTTAAATGGGTGAGAATTTCACCAGACATTGAGTTACTAGATGCACCTGGAGTAATTCCATCTAGGTTAGAAGACCAGCAAGCAGCCGTAAAATTAGCGATCTGTGAAGATATTGGGGAAGCTTCCTATGATAATCAGTTGATTGCTACAGCTTTTGTGGATCTCTTACAGGGGTTAAATAATCAAGAAGTATTTAATACTCGTTATGGTTTGCAAGTATCTACAGCAACTTCAGAGGAATATATTGAGAACTTAGCTGCACATCGCTATCAAGGAGATAAAGAGAGATGTTGTTTGCAAATTCTTAATGACTTTCGTCAAGGGTTGATGGGGGCAATATCTTTAGAAATTCCCCCTTTAGCTTAAGGAAACATGGTACATAGTGCTTTACCCAAGGAATGGCTAATCTTTAGAATAGTACTAAATCAGTAGTATGCTCAAGGAAGAAAAGCAAATAAGGAGAGAAAATGAGCTATGAAAACGACAATAATCAATCATATTGAACTACCAAGACCATTGAGAACTTTATTGACGTATTCAACTAAACTTTTCCCATTGGAATACGCCTTAATTTCAATCCATACTCTTACGAGATCCTGCGGATCATATTTCCTAAATTTCCATAATATTTCAATCAAGTTTAACTTGAGTGAATATGTTGGCAGCCCAAATATTTCTAATTTTTTTGATTTCCACTACGACAGGTTTTCTAAAACTAGATCACTTGTATGAATTGGAAAAGTGATCCATAAGGTAATAGTACCCTACCCTGCGTGTTTCGCTAACATGGTTCGTTGTTGATTATTAAGTTTTAATTCTGTTTTAAATCCTAAGAACATCAGCTATGCTATTCCTCTTAATCTGTATTTTATTATAGAGGGTTTTCTGATAATTTCTTAGCTATTTCTAAATATTTTTCTCGCTCAAGGTATTCTTGTTCTGGATTGGGACTGTTTTGAGTGTTGTTTTGTCTGCCGTAAATTGGATATATAAACGTTATAGCTGCAAATATGTCCAATTGGGTAGAAGATTGTCTAATTTTTTATTAGCTGCAGCTAACCCTCTGCTGTGATGTTGTAAGATAGATTTACAAATTAGGCAACTTAGTATTAAGCTACAGACAAAGTAACTTTAACTCTACCCCAAACAGGAGATCATTATGCTACAAAGACACTTAGGATTAGTTACAGGAATTGTAGTCAGTAGTTTGACAGCAACGATGGCTCACGCCCAAGCTACCACCATTTTTAACAATGAATCTGCTTTTCTCTCTCAAGTTCAAGCGGGATCTTACTTAGAAACATTCAACTCGTTACCTCAATACACTCTGTTACCTTCTCCTCTATCTTTCAGTAGTGGAGATTTTAGTTATACTGCAAGTGCTGTGGATGACTTTTACAGTATTGGGCCTGTGGGCGATACGTGGTTGTCAACTAACTTCGGTGGTGAGCCAATCGTTTTTGACTTTACTGGCGGGAATGTGACGGCTGCTGGGGGCTTCTTTTTCCTCACAGATCTTTCAGGAAATTTGGCAACTGGTACGGTTACCGTTAATCTCAGTGATGGAACCAGTCAATCAATATCTAACCCAGAAATTGATTCTTTCTTAGGGTTTATCACCAATTCCTCGATTACTTCTCTAATTGTGACTCCTAGTACTGGAAGCTTTTCTACTGTCAATGATTTTACCATAGGTGCAGCTACTACTCCAGAATCTAGCTTAATATTTCCTCTCTTGGGGTTAGGATTAGTCGGATTAGGTCTAAGGTTGAAAGAGAAATAATCAATAGGTTATTACTTCTAATTTCTTTTTGATTGTTCTTGTTGGGGAGAGACAGTAAAGCTACTGGGTTTGATTTGCGAACCATATTTTCTAGCATAAACTTGAGTAAACTCTGCCCCAAAAAAGAGAATTTGAGCTGAATAATTAGTCCACACTAAAATAATGATAATTGAGCCAGCCGCTCCATAAGTTGAACTAAAAGTATTATTTCCTAAATATAAGCCGATTAAATATTTACCAATAACAAATAATAACGCGGTGATAATTGCACCAATTCTGACATCTCCCCAAGTAATCTTCACATCAGGCAGATATTTGTAAATCATGGCAAACAGCAGGGTTATAACGCCGAAAGAAACCACAAAGTTAACTAGTTGTGATAAAAAATCGAAACCAGGAAATAAACTGCTTGTTAAACTGCTAATACCTGCTAATACAGCACTTAGAACTAGGGACACCAGCAA
This sequence comes from Chroococcales cyanobacterium PMM_0086, assembly GCA_949127655.1. GTDB lineage: Bacteria > Cyanobacteriota > Cyanobacteriia > Cyanobacteriales > Microcystaceae > CAISPN01. The sequence continues at coordinate 7,735 of CASBQB010000012.1, forward strand.
CAAAAAACCAATCCCTAAAATCATGGCAAAAGTCAAAAACCGTTTGCGAATGAAATCTATAATCCCTAAGTCTGGTCCTTGTTCAATATCCCAAATTGTATTTAAAGCGTCCTGTAGTTCAACAAACATACCAGAAGCTCCAAATATCAGAATAAAAATACTAATAACTGAAGCAATAGTCCCATCACTTGAGTTAGGTCGGCTAGCATTTTGGATCATGGCCTGAATGGCCTCTGCACCATCTTTTCCTACCAGACCTTGAATTTGTCCAATGATTTCTCCTCTGGCTGCAGTTTCGCCAAAAAAGAAGCCCGCGATAGCAATAGCAATAATGAGTAAGGGAGCGAGGGAAAATATAGTGTAATAGGACAAAGAGGCTGCTAGACGAGAGGCTTTATCCTTCTGCCACTTGACAAAAGTTTCTTTGAGTAATCTCCATATTTGTTTTAAACTCACAAAATATATCCTCTTAAAAAATCTGTCTAAATATTAGCATTAAATTTCTTTAACAGATTAAACTGGCTGAAATTTACTTTTTATCCTTAATCTTGGGGTAGTGAGTAATCTTTTCTCATTACCCCAAGAATGTAGAAATGAAGATAAACTGCTATTTTTCGACTTTTGGCACTAAGTCAGGGCGCTTCTTATCTTCCCAACCTAGAGGCCTTTTGGAATTATACCAAGCAATAGATCCAATAGATACAGCAGCAACAAAACCGACAAATATCACTAAACCTAAAGATATCGAAGGAGAAGAAGAAATCTGATTAGCCGCAGTTTGTATGAGAAAAAAGTACATAGAGAAATAACCTCTTTATTGACTAACGTTTAGTGATAAGTTTAGCAATAACTAAATAAAATAACATCCTACTTATTCAGTATTAAAAATAGACAAAAATCTACCTTAAGAGATACTGCACAAGAAAAGTTAATAAAAGCTTCATGGACACTTAATCATCTAAAATGCCCATGAGCTAGTTTTAAGTATTTAAAGTAATACTTGCTTTTTAATCATCTTTACCATTTTTAAGATTTCTCAGTGCTCCTTTGACCTCATCAATAACAGAGGTAGCCTGCTTAGAATTTTCAGGGGTGCTCATCTTGTTAATGTCAGCTGCTCCCTGAATTTCATTTATACCGCCTTTTCGGGCTTGTGAGCGCTTCTGAATTTCCTTTAAGTTCATAGGAGGATCTATAACAGCTTGCTCTGTTTTACGTTGAATTTCGTTTAGGTGTTGCTCTCCATCAGTAGGACTACTAGGAGAACTTCCTAATGCAGCAGCAGGTAAAGCGCTAGAGAAAAATAGTACAGTAAAAGCAAAAGCAACAATCAGAAAACGTACTGGATGCAGAATAATTGAGTTGAAACGAGTGAAGTTCATACGAGGTTTCTCCAAAATAATCAGGTTTTAAAAGAAATCTTTTTTACGATTTCAAAAATCTTTAACAAACTAATTGTGCGCTATTTTTATATTAAATTCAATCGACCTATAGTTGTAAATCAGATAAAATAAATTGAGCTTTAGTATATCCTAAGAAAGAGAAACATTTATAACTTTAGGGTGATGCGAATAATTTAATGCTATCTTTACAAAACTTTTAAATATTCAAAAAACATCTGTATCTTTTGATTTTAGAGATTATAACTAACGATAGACCTTAACCTGAACCTTGATAAATTAGCATTGAGTTAGTAATGATAATTTAGGAAGTTTTTTGTAATGAATATTATAGCTTGGCTTATTCTTGGACTTTTAGCTGGATATATTGCCAAGGCGATCTATCCAGGTCATCAAGGCGGTGGTATTTTTGCTACGATTTTCTTAGGGACTGTAGGAGCATTTGTTGGGGGCAGTTTATATTCTTTGCTAACTCTGGGAACTCTACAAGTAGCTGCAACTAGCTTAAGTATTCCTGGTTTATTTGTAGCAGTTATTGGCTCAATAATTGCTATTTTCCTATGGGGACTAATAGCTAGAAATACTAATGTCTAAATAAAAGAAAGTGATAGATCTATTTGACAACCCCTCTCCCGGAATAGGCGAGGGGCTTTTTTATCTATTGAGTTAAGAATTGCTTAACTTCTCTAGTCCAGTGACGATGAGCACTAATAGCCTTAATGAACTCTAAAGCGACACGCTCAGTCTGGGCAGGATCTTGGCTGATAATTACCCCTTTCTCAATAATTAACTCTTCGGGTGAAGAAGGTTTATTTAACAGCAGTCCTTGAATCTGGGATTTAAGTACTAGATCTACCCCCTCACCCGTTGCAGCAATAGACTTACAGTGCTTAAACGCCTCATTGATGAAGTCGATGACCTCGGTTTGAGCCTTGAGACTTTTAACACTTTGCTGACCACCAGGGATATAGACAGCATCAAACATTACTGAGGCAGAGGTAAGAAAGGTTTTATCTACTTCAACCTTTTTTCCATCAAGACTCTCAATTGTCCCTTTAAACTGCGAGACGATCTCCCCAAGTGCTCCAGCCTTTTTCAGAGCTTTTTGGATGGTCGTTAGTTGAGCAAAGTCGAACCCTTGGGCTGCCAAAATAGCCACCTGCCGAGTCTTAATGGTCTCTTTCGGGCTATTATTTTCTATACTCAAAGCAGGTGAAAGATTACCATGATTAGAGGTAACAGCTTTACTAGGTGCAGGAACACCAATTCCCAGAGAGACGAGCTTGGCTAATTCATGATCGACATGATTAAATAAATCCACCAGGCGCCCCTTGACTTCAGGGTTATCTACTTTACCTAACTCGAAATGGGTCGCTTGGATCAGATGTTCTTTTTCAGGACTTGAGAGACTATTCCAAAATAACGTCGCTTGTGAGAAGTGATCGCTAAAAGTCTCACTACGCACTCGAACCTTTTCTCCCTCGACTTTATCCTTGTAGTGAACGAAAGCTCCCATATTTTCAGGAGACATCATCGGACAACCACCCCCAATAGAATTAGGAAAGTAATTAGTCTTCCCTTGGGGAACCTTCATTTGCATAACTGCATCCCGTTGATTATTATGGACAGGACAGACGGGGCGGTTAATAGGGAGTTCGGGAAAGTTAGCGCTACCGAGTCGGTGCAATTGGGTGTCATGGTAGGAAAAGAGCCTTCCTTGCAATAGGGGATCGTTGCTGAAGTCAATACCTGAAACTACTCGAGCTGGGTTAAAAGCGACTTGCTCTGTTTCAGCGAAAAAGTTGTCGGGGTTGCGGTTCAAGACCATTTTCCCAATGGGTGTAACAGGAACTATTTCTTCCGGGATCAGCTTAGTAGCATCGAGGATATCGATTCCGTACTTAAATTCGTCCTCTTCTTCGATAATTTGCACCCCTAACTCATATTCAGGATAGTCGCCCATCTCGATAGCTTTCCAAAGGTCACGGCGATGGAAATCGGGGTCTTTTCCGGCTAGTTTTTGCGCCTCATCCCAGACTAGGGAGTGAACACCTAGTAAAGGCTTCCAATGAAACTTAACAAAACGAGATTTTAACTGCTCATTGACAAAGCGAAAGGTATGCACCCCAAAACCCTGCATCATGCGGTAACTTCTGGGGAGAGCGCGGTCAGAAAGTATCCACATGATCATGTGCATCGATTCCGGTACTAATGAGATAAAGTCCCAAAAGTTATCATGTGCTGCGGCCGCTTGGGGCATCTCATTATGGGGTTCGGGTTTGAGAGCGTGTACGATATCAGGGAACTTAATTCCGTCTTGGATGAAAAAGACGGGAATGTTATTTCCCACTAAATCGTAGTTGCCTTCTTCTGTATAAAACTTGACTGAGAAGCCCCGTGCATCGCGTACAGTATCTGCAGAGCCGCGAAATCCCGCTACAGTTGAGAAGCGGGCGAATACTGGTGTTTTTACTGAGGGGTCTTGGAGAAAGTTCGCTTTTGTGTACTTAGCAAGGGATTCATAAACTTGAAAATAGCCGTGCGCTCCAGATCCGCGCGCATGAACAACCCGTTCAGGAATCCGTTCTCGGTCAAAGTGGGAGAGTTTTTCTTGCAAGTGAAAGTCTTCTATTAAGGTCGGACCTCGCTCTCCTACTTTGAGAGAATCATTGGTGTTATTAACACCAACTCCATGATTAGTTGTCATGTACTCGCCTGTGTCTTGGCGAAATTGCTCTAAGTCTCTATCTTTGCTAGATTCGTCGATCTTCTGCTCTTTTGGTTCACTCATGGTTTTTCTGACGAACAAGAGGTTTACGCTCATTATCTTGACGTAGATAAGTAAGGTGAAACCTCTGTCCTAAGTGATATTTTTTCCCCTGTTAGTATAGCCACCAGACGTATATTCTTTTTAGGTTTTTTACGTTGTTTCTTGATGGGTGTCGATAACGCGAGGCTCAAGATTGCTTTTGATAGTCCGTTGGTTGTGCGCTCCAGCAGAGGCTCCGGCTAAGGATGAGATTAATCCTAGCAGTGAACCTAACGCGAATGTCCAGCCCACTTTAGCGGCATTAGCTGCTAGATCTTTGGTCTGTTGAGCCGTTAGTCCGGGGTTATTTGGAACATCAAGATTTCCTTGTTGAACCTGATTAACAATCTCGGAAGCATTATTGGTCACCAAACCAAAAACACCTGATACACCACTACTCAATAACCAAGCGCTAAGAGCTAAGGTGGTTGCCCAGAGAATGCCCCCATTTAGTAAAGCAGTATTACGGTTTAATGAACCTGCTGCACGAGATGTTACCAACCCCCCTATAAATAAAGAGATTAATAAACTAATCATTGACCAAATGCCCACTCCAGATCCTACATTACCTGAGATAGTGCGGGGAGCGCCTGAATTAGCAATAGTAGTGAATCCCATCGCTGCTCCCATACCACTTAAAATTAACTCAATACTCAAGGTTATGACTAACCCTGCTAAGATTGGTCCCCAACGTACTCGATCATGGTAGTTGACATTAGTAATTGGGCTGTTCCGCTCGATAATTCGCTCGTTTCTTTCTATCGGTCTATTTGTTGATTCCATCTTCTTCTCACTTGTAATAAAGTTCGTCCTATTTACAAAATACTTTTTTGATAACTATCTTGACAATACCTCAATAGTCTGATATTAATGTCTGTCTTTAGAATTAGGTCTTATCTGTCTGTAAGTTTATTTGTACTAACCAGGTAAAGCGGAAAGTTGCACCCTGTCCTAATTGAGACTCTAATCTGATTTTCCCGCCTTCTGCCTCAATGATTTTTTTCACAATTGATAATCCTATCCCTGTA
>CASBQB010000013.1 GCA_949127655.1 Chroococcales cyanobacterium PMM_0086
GTATCAACACCATCATGTAAAACATGGAGTTTGCTGTGGAATTCTGGGGGAAACTGTTGTCTTTGCCAGTATGTAGGAGATAGTCCCCGATCACAACTGACTAGATCTATTAAAATAGGTGCATTTTTGATGCGAATACGGGCCTCAGTATCTGCATCAATAGGATCACCAGGATCAAAATCAGCATCTGAACCATGCGCATGATAAAACCACTCAAAATAGCCGAATAACTTAGTTTTAGGAAAAATATCTTTGATAAATAATCCAGGACCCCAACCTGAATGGGCGTATACAATATCGGGTATAAATCCCTGTTGTTTTAATTCCAGCATTACTCGATAAACTGCTTGTCCTTGCAATACTGCAGCTTCAAGTGAGCGTACATAAGGATGAGTTTGGGGGGCAACAGAACGACTTTCTTTATAGATAACTTTATGTACCCCTTTTATTTCGCCTTGCTGTCGAGTTGTCCCGAAAACGACTTGATGAGCAGGATCTTGAGCTAGTACAGTAATCAAATGGCGAAATTGGGCGGGAAAATTAGAATGCAAAAATAAAAATTTCATCAGGAGTCTAGGGAATAAGTCAAATATCCTTAAATTTAGCTCAAGCTTAGTTCAATTTCAACGAGTTAATCTTTATAGTAGAACTAAGTATTTATTTTTTATGATGGATTAGGGAAAAGTCCAACTTACCAATAATACATCTCTTCCTCTACAAGAAGAGTCTAGTCTGTACCTTAGTTTAACAAAGATACGATTAAATCTAAAAAGCACTTTTGTCTTGGTAAATGAGTTAAGCTAGTATTGAGAGTAAAAAAACTGTTTACTGCATTCTTAAGCATCCCGTGAGATAAAACAGGAAGTTGGATAATCCAAGTATTTCCATATTAAGTACAGAAAGTTTTGAGAATTGGCTTCGCACTTCTTCCCGATGTCAAAGGTCGTAGAAAAATCATTTTACGAATTCAAAGACTTAAACTAGGTAATTTTGGTGACTACAAGTCAATTGGCGAAGGAATCTGTGAACTAAGAATTGATTTCGGACCTGGTTACAGAGTGTATTTTGCTAGAAAAGGAAACATTTTAGTAATTCTTCTAACAGGTGGAGATAAATACTCTCAAATAAAAGATATTAGAAAAGCAAGAGAAATTTGGCAGGCGGTTAAGTATGAAATATAGAAATTTTGATGAATTAATCATCGAAGAATTACGAGAGCCAGAATTTGCTTCTACTTACCTTCAAGAAGCTTTAGAAGAAGGAGGAATACCTTTATTTTTAATACCACTAAAAGAGATTGTTAAGCTCAAACAAGAAACAGAATTAGGGACTGAAAGTATCTATCAACCACTTTGGGAGCAAACCGATCCACATTTGTCAACCCTTGAAGAAATATTGAAATCAATCGGCATGAAATTAACTATTACTAGTCAATGATTATTATAATCTTAAGAAGAGTATTGAGCTAAAAATTGTTTAACCTCTTGAAATACCCTCTCTCTTTCTACATCTAAAGTAATAATATGATCTGACTTTTCTAGCCAGATAAGCTGTTTATCCTCACTAGCTAAATGATCATAGATAAAAGAAGCTCCACTTGGTTCAACTACAGAGTCAAGAGGAGACTGGATGATTAAAGTCGGTACTTTAATATTAGATAACTTGACTTTAACTAAGTTGATCAATTCTAAAGCACTTTTAACACAGTCTAAATTAAAACTCTCTAGACCAAGAGACTTTTTACTGTTATCTTTAGCTTTGAATGCTTTACTGATAGGATTTAAGCGAGGAACTTCTTTAATTATTCCCCCAAGTAAAGATACATATCTTTCTAGTTTAAAAGGTGAAAACCAGGGTTTCTTAATAGCTAGAAAAGGACTCAATAGAACCAAATTTTTAACAGGATAATCAGTAGCTAAATACAAAGCCAGTGGACAGCCAGTGGAAAAGCCTATAATAGAAACAGAACCATAATTTTGATATAATTGCTGATAATTAGCTTTTACTGACTCATACCATTGTTGCCAAGTAGATGGCGGCATTTTACCTATTCCGTCCTCATGTCCAGGATAATTAAAAGCTTGGACAGTATAACCAGCTTGATGCAGGGATAAGGCTAACAAATACATCTCATAAACGCCTCCCCCCAAACCATGAAGCAGAAGACAGGCATGATCTGCTCTATTATTTAATAAAAAGGGTTCATTCTTGAGCATATTAAGGTGAAGCTATGGGAAAATTTTAAAAGATAGAGAGAGAAAAAGATTCAATGACAGAACTAGACCTACCAACACAATACGAACATAACACCACAGAGAAAAAATGGCAACAGCTTTGGTCAGCCGAGGAAACCTATAAAGCAAAGCCAGAGGTAGGCAGTGATCAGACGTATTGTATAGTGATTCCACCTCCCAATGTTACCGGGAGTCTCCACATGGGACACGCTTTCAATACAGCCCTGATTGATACTCTAGTTAGATACCATAGGATGTGTGGTTATAATACCCTCTGTTTACCAGGCACAGATCATGCCAGTATAGCAGTACAAACTATCCTAGAAAAACAACTAAAAGAAGAGGGTAAAACCCGTGATGATATTGGACGGGAAAAATTTCTAGAAAAGGCTTGGCAATGGAAAGAACACTCAGGTGGAACCATAGTCCAACAATTAAAACGCTTAGGACTATCTGCAGACTGGAGTAGAGAAAGATTTACCCTAGATAGTAGTCTGTCTTTAGCAGTCAGGACAGCCTTTGTTAAGTTATATGAAGATGGACTGATTTATCGGGGTAAATACTTAGTTAATTGGTGTCCAGAGTCTCGCTCAGCAGTCTCAGACCTGGAAGTAGAGATGAAGGAAGTAGAGGGGAGTCTCTGGCATTTAAGATACCCTCTAACGGATGGTAGTGGTTATTTAGATGTAGCGACTACCCGACCTGAGACCATGTTAGGAGATACAGGAGTCGCTGTTAACCCAAACGATCCCCGCTATAGTAGTTTGATTGGCAAGACGCTCACCCTGCCAATTATCGGGCGAGAGATACCGATTTTTGCTGATGATACTGTTGATATAAGCTTTGGAACAGGCTGTGTCAAGGTCACTCCAGCGCACGATCCCAACGACTTTTTAATGGGAAAGCGTCACGATCTGCCTTTCATTAACATTATGAATAAAGACGGGACACTCAATGAAAATGCTGGAATATATGCAGGAGACGACCGCTTTGTTGCTAGAAAAAATCTACTCAAACGCCTAGAAGTAGAAGGCGTTCTAGTTAAAGTAGAAGCACATCGTCATTCAGTACCCTTCAGTGAACGGGGTAAAGTTCCAGTAGAACCACTCATCTCTACACAGTGGTTCGTCAAAATAGAAGAACTTGGACAGAATACCTTAAAACGTCTGGATGAACAGAACTCACCTCACTTTGTACCCGAACGCTGGAGTAAGGTCTATCGTGACTGGTTAGTTAAATTAAAAGACTGGTGTATCTCTCGTCAGCTTTGGTGGGGACATCAGATACCTGCTTGGTATATTGTCAGTGAAACAGAGGACACAATTACTGATAATACCCCCTTTGTAGTCGCTACCTCAGCAGAAAAAGCCCTAGAAGCAGCCCAAAAAGAGTATGGTGTTGAGATCAAGTTAAAACAAGAACCTGATGTTCTAGATACCTGGTTCTCTTCTGGTTTATGGCCTTTTTCTACTCTGGGATGGCCTGAAAAAACAGCCGACTATCTGACCTATTTTCCCACTACTACCCTAGTCACAGGTTTTGATATTATCTTTTTCTGGGTAGCTAGAATGACCTTAATGTCTACCTACCTTACAGGAGAGATGCCCTTTCTCGATGTCTATATTCATGGACTGGTCAGGGATGAACAAGGTAAAAAGATGTCCAAGTCTGCCAACAATGGGATCGATCCTCTATTATTGATTGAAAAATATGGAGCCGATGCGCTACGTTATACCCTCATTAGGGAAGTAGCAGGGGCAGGACAAGACATCAGCTTACAATATAATCGTACATCTGATGAGTCTGAATCTGTACAAGCATCCCGCAACTTTGCTAATAAACTCTGGAATGCTTCCCGCTTTGTGATGATGAACCTGGATGGGGAAACACCACAAAGTCTCGGTACACCTCTTGAAGGTTTAGAATTAGCAGATCGTTGGATACTCTCGCGCTTTTCTGGAGTAGTTCAACGCACACAGGATCTGATCAAATCTTATGGACTAGGTGAAGCAGCAAAAGGACTATATGAGTTTATTTGGCATGATTTTTGTGACTGGTATATAGAGTTAGTTAAATCACGTCTCTTTAAAAAGCCAGATCTAGCAACAGAAGCAGAATTAAATTCCCGTACAGTAGCTCAAGAAACTATAGCATATGTCTTAGATGGTATCCTAAGATTACTTCACCCCTTCATGCCCCATATAACAGAGGAAATCTGGTCTAATCTTAATAAGTCTACAGACTTTCTCTCCTTACAAGCATACCCAGAAGTAACCGCAACTTGGCTTAACCTGGAATTAGAAGAGTCATTTGATCTCCTTATTGGCACTATTCGCACTATTCGTAACCTGCGCGCAGAAGTAGGTGTTAAACCAGGTCTCAAGGTTCCTATCTTGTTACAGAGTGAGAGTCAAAGAGAACGCGCTATGTTGTTACAAGGTGAGACATACATTAAAGACCTTGGCAAAGTAGATAAGATTACCCTTCTGTCTCAATTAGAAGAAGAACCAGGTCAAGTAGTCGCATCCGTCTTTGCTACAGTACAAATACTCTTGCCTCTACAAGGCTTAATAGATATTGCACCCTTAAAAGCCAAACTCAACAAAAGCATTGCTAAACTAGAGAAAGAAATTGAGAGTCTGAATAATCGTCTCAATAAGCCAGGCTTTATTAATCAAGCTCCACCTGAACTTATTCAAGCCACAAAAGATGCTTTAATAGAAGCACAAAAACAGTTAGAGATACTGCAAGAACGTCTCAATAGACTGCAATAAAATGACCCTCAATTCTAGTAAGAAACTGGAAGCGTAACAAAAAGGGTTCTTCTAAGGGAAATTTATGGTATTCTAATATCAAGGAAAAGTTCTTGATATTAGAATATTAAAATGGAATACGAATTACGGATCATTGTAGAAAAAGTAGCTTGTAGTAACGGGGAAGTGGTTAAAAGAGAGACGCTCATTCCTTATGAAATTAACCATCCAGAATCACCTCTTAGACTTAGGAC
>CASBQB010000014.1 GCA_949127655.1 Chroococcales cyanobacterium PMM_0086
GACACAAGCTGTTGCTTTAATTGCTGCTTTTGGTCTGGCTGCAGAATTGGCTTTAAATGATTTACCTCAAGAAAGAAGCAGATTAGAATTATTAAGGGAGCATCTCTTTAAACTTCTCTCAGATTGCCCCTATTTAAGCCCTACAGGTGATTTAACCTCTCGTTTGCCTCATCATCTCAGTTTCTTAGTTAACTCGCCTCATACCCCTTTTAATTCTCGCACTATAGTTAGACAGATGAGTCATGCTGGTATTGGTATTAGTGCTGGTTCGGCTTGTCATAGTGGTAAGGTTAGTCCTAGTCCTATTCTTTTAGCTATGGGTTACACTCCTGAACAGTCTCTCTGTGGTATTCGTTTGACTCTAGGTAATGATACTACTACCGAAGATATTGCTTGGACTGCCTTAGTTCTTAGACAGGTTCTAGAGCGCGTTATTTTGACAAATAGTTAAACCATTTTTGAAAGCATCATCAGTTGACTACTTCAAAGCTTTTGACCTCTAAAATAGTTCCTAGCATGGACAAACTCATCAGGTCATCTCTAGTTTTTCCAGTTATCTTAACTTTCCCTTTAACTTTAAGAAGTTCAGCGGGAGAGTTTTTCAGTTCATAAGTGGTTCCTTCTGAAGTTATCAAAACCCAAGAACCCAGACCGATAGCTTTATGTTCTAACTTACCAATTAAAGTTACATTCATCTTGTCCTCAGCCTTATTTCATCTTTATTAGCGAGAGCGGCCAAACCGATACAGAGTAGGGCATTAACTATTAAAAAAGACCGAGCCATTAAAGGGTTATCTAAACCCCATACAGCAGTATAAAAGATGGCATTGAAGCTCAAAAAAGCAGCCACCCCTATAGATGCTCCCGTGGCAAAACTTTTACCGATGGAACTCCCTAATAATAAAGCCATTAAACCGAGAGGAATTAAAACGCTAGCAAAGAGAGGATTTAAGGCAGAACTACTGTTCTGAAATACTTCTCCTAACTCAGTCAGAGAACTTCCTAGAAGTCTCATTGGCCAGTGAGGCCAGTCATAGATATAAACTGTCTGCAGCATAAATAAGCCAGAACTACCCATGACTAGACCCATTTGCAGGGAAGTCCCAAAGCGAAAAGGAAAGTAAAAGCGAAGGAAAAAAGCTAATAGATAAGAGCCTACTACCATTAAAATCTTTGGACCTAGGGAGATAGCGCCACCATCGATCCAGAACTTGGGATTCAAATAACCATTATCTCTGAGCCAGCGGAAGAAGTCCTGAAAAGTTATCTCGCCTCTAGTAGCTGCTTTGACTGCTTCACCTGCATCTAATTGTCCTGCCCCGTAGTAATTCAAGGCATCTTCTGGTACTTTACGGGCGGACTGTTTCAAAAGATTAAGAATTTTCTCAGGTTCTTTTACGCCAACCCCTTTGACTAGGGCTGCTACTCCTGCAACATGAGGAGAGGCCATTGAGGTGCCCTGGAGAGCTAAAAAGACTGGTTTGCCACTAACTGGATCAATGGTCTCTTCTAAGATCTTTCCTGTTTCGCTGCCACCTGGTGCTGCAATATCTATTCCTGCCCCAAAGTTAGAATAGGGAGCCTTGGCACCAACTGAGTCTAAAGCTGCTACGCTGATTACATGAGGATAACGAGCAGGATAGCTAGAGGAGTTTTGATTAGAATTACCTGCAGCTGCTACAATCACTACATTTTTTTGATAGGCATAGTCAATGGCCTCTGAGAGAAATTTACTATCTCCTGTACCACCTAAACTCAGGTTAATGACATCAGCACCCTTATCTGCGGCATAACGGATGGCTTCTGCTATATTGGCTACTGTGCCGCTTCCATCGGCTCCAAGTACCTTTAGGGGCATTAATTTAGCTTTGTAGGCAATGCCAGCTACTCCATAGTTATTATTTGTGGATGCAGCAACTATGCCTGCAACATGGGTACCATGTCCATGATCATCGGTGGCATCCTTGCGGGAATTAACGAAGTCATAGCCTTCTACTGAGGCAGTTTCTTTTAAATCTGGTACATTTGTCATACCTGTATCAATAACAGCTACAGTTACGCCATCTCCTTTAGTCTGTTCCCAGGCGGTTTCTAGGTGGATATTGTGTAGATTCCATTGTTTACTATATTCTGGGTCGTTAGGAGCTTCTAGGACATTGTAGATGTAGTTGGGTTCAGCATATTCAAGGACTTGATTCCAGGGGGATTTTTGCAAGATATTCAGTAACCCTGCATCTCCTTTAATAACATAGAGATGAGATTTCATGGAGAAGATACTGTTTAGCTTGGGTTGAACATGGTAGTTATTCCCAATCAACTCCAGTTGTTGACCTATATTGACAGTCGCGATGTCATCTCGAAATTTAAGAATGATTGATTGATATTTACCGTCTATAGAACCAAGACTAATACTTGAAAATGTTAAGCTTAATCCTAGGATAAATAATCCCAATAACAGTAGTCTTCTCATGTTCTATCCTCTGCTGGCTTAAAATCAGTATAGCTTACTCATCACTAATTCAGCGTATCTACAGTGTCGGTAGAATTGGCTAAAGCTTCTAGTTGTCTTTGTTCATCTTGAGCGATACAGGTTTGAATGATTTTTTCTATATCTCCTTCTAAAGCTGAAGTTAGATCGAAGTTTTGCCCTAGTCGATGATCACTGACACGATTATCTTTATAGTTATAGGTACGAATCTTTTCTGAGCGATCTCCTGTTCCTACTTGTGAGCGACGCATAGAGCTTACAGCGTCGTTTTGTTCTCGTTGTTTAATCTCATATAGCTTAGCTCTTAAAATCTGCATAGCCCGTTCTCGGTTTTGTCTTTGGGATCTCTCTTCTGTACAGAAAATGCGTATCCCGGTTGGCTTGTGAATTAAGTCTACGGCTGTTTCTACCTTGTTGACGTTTTGTCCACCTGCACCACCGGATCTGGCTGTTGTCAGTTCAATTTCTTTAGGATCTATTTGTACTTCAACTTCATCTACTTCTGGCATAATAGCGACCGTAGCAGTAGAAGTATGTACTCTGCCTCCTGCTTCTGTCGCTGGTACTCGTTGCACACGATGAACGCCTGATTCGTATTTAAGTTTACTGTAGACTCTTTCTCCTTGTACTTCTAAAATAGCTTCTTTAAAGCCGCCTAGTTCTGCTACTGACTCACTGAGTAATTTAACTGTCCAATTTTGAGTCTCGGCATATTTAGAGTACATTCTCACCAAATCCCCTGCCCAAATACCTGCTTCATCTCCACCTGTACCTGCTCGAATTTCCAACATGATATTTTTATCATCATTGGGGTCTTTTGGCAGTAGATGAATCATCAATTGCTTCTCTAACTCTTCTAGTCTGACTTCTAATTCTGCTACCTCCATTGAGGCCATTTCTCGTAAGTCAGAGTCTCCCCCTGCTTCTTTGAGAATTTGTTTAGCTTCTGTTATTTCTTCTGTCGTCTTTTTCCATAGCTCGTATGTATTAACTGTATCTTCTAAAGAAGAACGAGCTTTGGCCACATATTGAAGTTCTTGCGGGTTGGTAGCAATATCGGGATCAGCCAGACGACGGGTTAACTCTAGGTAAGTTTGTTCTACAGACTTTAGTTTTTCTATTAAATATACTTCAGCCATGGGGACACTCCAAAAAATAGATATTTATTTTTGAACCCAGCAGATAATCTGCTGGGCCATTTAGATAGATTATTGTCTGGTTATTTTTCTTCTGCATCAGCAGCTTGTTTACTTTTTTTATCGAGCATACCGTATTTACGCAGGAATCGATCAACTCTTCCTTCAGCATCGATAATTTTCTGAGTTCCTGTAAAGAAAGGATGGTTTCCAGACCAGACTTCTACATTTATTTCGGGTCTGGTTGAACCAACAGTCATAACAACTTCCCCGTTACAGACTACTTTCGCTTCAGGGTACCAAGTGGGATGAATATTCGGTTTAGCCATGGTTGTCCTTAAGATATTAGATATTTTATCGTTTAGAGTATTGAGGAGCTTTACGTGCTTTGTGTAAGCCGTATTTTTTCCGTTCTTTAGCACGAGGATCACGGGTTAGATAACCTTCAGCTTTTAGAGGTTGACGGTTTTCTGGTGAAAGCTCACATAAGGCTCTAGCTACTCCTAGTTTAACCGCATCTGACTGTCCTGTGAGTCCACCACCATGTGCTGTTACTAGTATATCATACTCATTTTCTAGTCCCAAGGTTTCTAGAGGGGCTTTGAGAGCCGAGATATAGCTAGGAACTTGATTAAAGTAGCTATCGCCTGTCCGCTTATTGACAGTGACTTTGCCTGTTCCTGGAACTAGGCGAACTCTTGCTACAGATGATTTACGTCGTCCTGTTCCCCAGTAGACAACTTTATTGTTTGTGTTTGTTTCCATTAATTTTCTCCACCTGGGATGGTTTTAATTTTCAGTTCTATTGGTTGTTGAGCAGCATGAGGATGGACTGCACCCGCATATACTTTAAGTTTTGTAAAGAGGTTACGTCCAAGAGAGGTTTTAGGAAGCATTCCCTTAACAGCCTGTTCGATGATTCTTTCAGGTAGGCGGGCCTGTAGTTTTTCAAAGCTTTCAGTTTTCATTCCACCAGGACGGCCTGAGTGACGACGATAGATTTTTTGGCTAGGTTTTTTACCTGTGACGACGATTTTTTCAGCATTGATGATGATCACAAAATCGCCGGTATCGAGGTGAGGGGTAAAGATTGGCTTGTTTTTACCTCTGAGGATCATGGCTACTTGAGTAGCTAAGCGTCCTAAACGTTGCTGGTCTGCATCAATTACATACCATTTTCTGTCTATGCTCTCAACCACAGGGAGAGCGCTTTTGTTGGGGCTTTTGTCGATTAGTTCGGTCATAGTTCTCCTTGAGGAGTAATCAATCATTAAAGTAAAAAAGAGGTTGGCTATCAAACCAAACATTTTTATCTAGGGGAAAATCCAGATAACCGACTCTTAAGAGGCAGAGTCCTTTAGCTGGTGCGGCATATTTGACTTGCTCACGTTGTTCTTCTGACCAGATGGTTTGAAAGTTTTGTAGTGAGCGTTGGTTACTTCCCACCTCTACTAGCATACCGACCAGTAGTCTGACCATGCCGTATAAAAAACCATTAGCTTGGATTTCTATTTCCACAAAAGGGCCGCGGCGGTGACATTCGACTGCTTGAACTTCTACCCAAGAATGGTCTCGACTAGAGTTAGCACGATGAAATGCTGCTAGATGGTGTCGTCCCAAGAGTGGGTTTAGGGCTTCCTGCATTAGGGATGCAGAAAGGGGAGCCTTATAATAATGCCAACTGTAGGGTTTAACAAACAGGTTCGGACGAGCTTCTGTATAGAGACTGTACCGATAACGTCGCCAAGAAGCAGAGAAACGAGCGTGCCAGGTTTGTGAAACTTCGGCAGAGGCGCGGATCAAGATGTCTTCTGGTAATCGGGCATTTAATATAGCTGCCCATTTTTGGGGAGGAATTAGGCTGCTGTGATTAAAGTGGGCTACTTGAGCGGCTGCGTGTACCCCCGTATCTGTTCTACCTGCTCCATAGAGAGTGGTGTGGCTTTCTAGTACTTGTGATAAGCACTTTTCTATTTCCTCTTGAACAGTCCGATGATGAGGTTGTCTTTGCCAGCCGTAAAAGTTGGTTCCCAGGTATTGAATCACTAGCGCTACCCGCTTTTTCTCCTCCTGCATACCCAAAATCAGGTCTACCTAGAGCAGTTCAATGATGGCCATTTCAGCATTGTCACCACGACGGCGTAGTGTTCTGACGACACGAGTATAGCCGCCTTGTTGTGAGCCATAACGTTCGTTGGCTCCTTCAAAGAGCTTGTGTACTAGTCGCTTGTCGTAGATATAGCCTAGGGCTTTTCTTCTAGCTGAGAGTGAGCCATCTTTAGCTAAGGTGATGATTTTATCTACTTCTGAACGAATTACTTTAGCTCTGGTCAGAGTTATGGTAATTTGTCCATGTCTGATTAGTTCGGTTGTTAGTGCTCGCAGTAAAGCTTTGCGCTGATCTGCTGGCAGTCCTAGTTTAGCGACTCGGCAGCCATGACGCATAGTTGTTTCTCCTTATCAGTTTTTTGCACTTTTTTCTTGGGGTAAAGTTATCCCTAGCCTTTTTTGAAGGGCTTCGATCACTTCTTCGGCTGATTTTTGCCCGAAGTTTTTGATCTCTAAAAGGTCTTCTTGGCTATAGTCCAGTAGATCTGCCACTGTGTTAATC
>CASBQB010000015.1 GCA_949127655.1 Chroococcales cyanobacterium PMM_0086
ACTTCCTGTCCGAGAAAAATGATTCTCTCTTGACTTAAACGACTGTAGATACTGATCCACTGTTCATACTGACTACCAGGAAGACGATAAGGAACTTTAGGAACACCAATAGGCATAGGATTAACTCAAAAGATTATTTAGTAAGAATGGGTAGTTTGGGGAGTTCTTTGCGACTAGAGAGAACAATATCAATCAGTCCATACTCTTTGGCTGACTCAGGGGTAAGATAGAAGCTTCTTTCCATATCTTTAGACAGTTTTTCGGGTGACTGTCCTGTGGTCTTAGAGAGGATCTCCATCATTGTCCGCTTATTGGTGAGGACTTCTTGAGCTTGAATGGCAATATCTGTCGCCTGTCCTTGGGCACCTGAGCGATTTTGGTTGAGAATGATTGTCGCATGAGGTAGACTAGCGCGATATCCTTTAGTTCCAGAAGCTAGAATCATCGCTGCTGTGCCCATTGCTTGCCCAATACAGATAGTATGAACTGGCGGCTTGATGTAGTTTATCGTATCACAGATAGCAAAAGCTTCTGTTTCAAAACCGATGGCATCTCCTGTATACCAGGAAGTTCCTGTGGAGTTGATGTAGAAAAATATCGGCTTGTCGGGATCATCAAACTGTAGGTAGAGAAGCTGGGCGATGATCAATTGAGTGACATCAATACCCACCTGTTGTTTGACATCATCAGAAGAAAAGAGAGGCATTCCCAAATAAACGATCCGCTCTTTGAGAAGGAGAGACTCTAGATCTGGCGGTGGTGTTTTGTAGGCAACATCGCTGTAGTAAGCACTTTGAACAGCTTTAATCGGTGATTCCATGTTATTTAACCTGGTGGGCGAGTCAGAGATTTATCTCAAGTGTATGTTCTATCTTTGATTTTAACTTAAGCTTGGATATTGGGGGGTTGAAGATGGGATCGCAATAGCCTCACCTCTAGCTAAATTAAATGCTTGATGCACTTTTGCTACTGCCCTTTCTCCATCTGTTCTAGCTACAACGCAACTGATTTTAATTTCCGAGGTGGCAATCATTTGAATATTAATATTTTCTAGTGCTAATGCTCTAAAGAATTCGGCTGCGACTCCTGCCTGTCCAACCATTGCTGCGCCAACAATACTAACTTTAGCAATATCACTATCTACTATTACTTCCCCGAAACCTTCTTTTTCGGCTAACTCTTCTAAAAGATTAAGGGCTGAGTGAGCGTCTGCTTGAGCTACTGTAAAGGCTATATCTCTGGTCACTTCCCCTTGAATTACACGGCAGCGTTGAGATTGAATAATCATATCTACACTGATTTTCTCTTTAGCTAGGATGGCGAAGATCTGGGCTGACATTCCCGGTCTGTCTGGAATATTTCTAATTGCTACTTTTGCTTGATTGTTATCTAAGGCTACTCCTCTTACTGGTGGAGTTTCTCTATTTATAATAGCTGGGGTTGAATTGATCTTTCCTTCTACTGCAAAGGCTTTGCAGAGTACATCTAGGGCTAATTGGGCTTTTTTGGACTCTATGACACAGCTTACCTTAACTTCTGAGGTGGAAATCATCTCTATATTGATCCCCGCCTCAGCTAGTGCTTGAAACATCCCGGCCGCAATACCTGGGCGGCCAATCATTCCGGCTCCTGCGATGGAGATTTTAACTACTTCTTCTTCTACTATCACTTCTGCTTGTTCTAGGTTACTGGGATCACTGCGCAGGACTGGACTAATAGCTACTGCTACTGCTTGGGCCTGTTTAAGTGATTCTTCTGTTACCGTAAAAGCGATGTCATTAGTATTACCTTCATGTATTGACTGGATGATTAGGTCTACATTGACCTGCTGATGGGCAATTTCTTTAAATAGCTTCGCTGCTACTCCTGGGCGGTCAGGGATACGCAAGAGGGCTACTTTGGCTTGATTGGTATCTAGTTCTACTGCATCTACTGAGCTGTTAATCTCTAAGCCTACTAGCGGTCTAGATGTGGGTTGAATGGAGATTACTTTTGTGCCCGGGTGTTCAGTCCAGCTTGAGCGTACCACTAAAGGTATGCCATAGTTACGGGCAATTTCTACGGCTCTAGGATGCAGAACTTTTGCTCCTAAACTGGCTAGTTCTAGCATCTCATCTGAGGTAATTTCTCTCATTAACTGAGCTTCTGGTACTACACGGGGATCTGTTGTTAAAATTCCCTGTACATCTGTATAGATCTCACAGATATCTGCAGCTATTGCGGCTGCTATGGCTACTGCAGAGGTATCTGATCCCCCTCTTCCTAGTGTGGTAATTTCTAACTCATCTCGACTACTGATCCCTTGAAAACCTGCTATTACTACTACTTTTCCTTCTTCTAGATGTCGTAGTATACGGTGGGGATGGATTTCTAAAATGCGTGCGCGGCTATGTTCAGCTTCAGTATAAATACCGACTTGCCCCCCAGTTAATGATATAGCTGGTTGGCCAAGTGCTTCTAAAGCCATACTTACAAGAGCAATAGAAACCTGTTCTCCTGTTGCTAGTAACATATCCATCTCTCGACGGGAAGGGTTAGCGGAAATTTCTTTAGCCAAATTGACCAGAGTATCAGTTGTTTTTCCCATTGCTGAAACTACCACGACAACCTGGTTATTTTGTTGTCTGGTTCGGATCACGCGTTGAGCAACTGAGGATATGCGTTCTACGGAACCGACTGATGTTCCACCATATTTCTGGACAATGAGCATAGTTTCCGCTACCTTAAGGGTTTTTAAATGGTACGACGAGCCGGACGCAGGTTTAAGAAGGGGGAGAGTAATAACAGTCCAGGAAAGAACAAAAAGACTAAAGAGTACATTAAGGTTCTTTCTATTGACCCGGCAACATACCAACGCTTATTCAAATAAAAATACACTCCTGCTGGAACGATTACTAAGTACAGACCACCTAGGGCGAGGTAAAGTGCGGCAATTAATGTCAGTTCTGAGAAAGGCATAGTTAATAAAGTTATTGCATCAATTAAGATTTATTGTATCTGAGTAAGCACAATCATGGAGCAGGATCAATTTGACGGGTTTTCTGAACCTGAATTTTTAGGGGAATGATCGTCTTTTCTAATTCTGGTAGGGCTATTCTTTCTCGTTGTTTGGGCATCAGCATAGGAAGACTTTCCGGTTTGTCTAACCAGAAACTAGCAATAGGAAGGGTATGTTCTAGGTCTTCTAAGATCCGAGGTATGACCATTACTGCGTGTAGTTGACCAATGCGTTCTGCTTCTTGCATTCCCACTTCAATAGCGACTACTACATTGGCTATAGAACCTCTGATGATGGCTGTGCAGAGTCCTGCGCCTATTTTTTCATAAGAGGCTAGTTCTACATTAGCTGACTTCAACATAGCATCAGCTGCCCCGACCATTGCTGGAAATCCTCTAGTTTCTAATAGTCCTATTGCACCATTACTGAGCCTACTGTATCCTTTCTGTTGTTGAGCGATTTCTGCTAAATGACTGCCAATAGGAAAGACTGCTTCTAAATTGGGCATAGGTCGGGCAATAACTAGTTTAGAAACCAGTTGTCCGAATTGTTCGGCTGTTTTTGCTCCCTCTTCTACTGCTAAACGTACATCGGCAATATTCCCCCTAACAATAGCTGTGCAATGACCACCACCGATCTTTTCATATCCTACTAAAGTGACTTCGGCTGATTTAAGCATCATATCGGCTGTTCCGACAATTGCCGGAAAGCTGATAGTTGATACTAATCCTAGTGCACTATCTGAACGATGAGGTTTTCCCATAAAAATGAGGTTGAGGCGTAATGATTATCTATATCTCTTAGTTTAACTTTTTGACAAGTTAGAATATATTATTAACTGTTTCATTTCGTTTAATCTTTTTGTTATTCTATAGCGATCATATTTGATTTCTAAGGGTTTCACAGGCAATATTTCTGTTCTGCAAGCTTGGCAATTGCCCCATCTATCACAAGAATATAGTTAATAATCTATCTGCTTTAAATTAGAGGATTAACTTAGGCTCTCATCTTCTAGATGACTCGTTAAGGTTTTAGGTAGATCTAAATCAATAGCTAGTAGATCTATACCACTTATTACTTTAGGTATTGTAAATAATCACTCAAAATATAGACCTATCTAGTCAAATATCGTAAAAAAGACTAGTTTTAGGATACAATAACAAGCGAGAGGTCACTGATTTCAAACCTAACTCAATAAA
>CASBQB010000016.1 GCA_949127655.1 Chroococcales cyanobacterium PMM_0086
AAAGAAAACGGAGTAGAAAATATGAAGCTTTTGATCCAGGGAAATAATATTACTGTTACCGATGCCATTCATGACTATGTAGAACAAAAGCTGGAAAAATCCATTAAACATTTTGAGGCACTAACCACAAAAGTCGATGTTCATCTTTCTGTAGAGCGTAACCCACGTATTAATGATAAACATAAGGTGGAAGTTACCGTTTATGCAAATGGTTCAGTAATTCGAGCCCAGGAAGGAAGCGAGAGTCTCTATGCAAGTGTAGACTTAGTGGCAGATAAGATAGCGCGTCAATTACGTAAATATAAAGAACGTCATTTAGTGGCTCAAAAAGCTCATCTTAAAGCTGGTTATGTCGTTACAGGAGAACCAGTCGAAGAAAATCTAATTGGGGATCGCACTCCTTCTTTACCGGCTGAAGTTGTACGGATGAAATATTTTTCTATGCCTCCAATGACCCTAGAACAGGCCTTGGAAAACCTACAATTAGTAGACCATGACTTCTATATGTTCCGTAATCAACAAAGTGATGAAATCAATGTAATTTATAAACGCAACCATGGAGGTTATGGGGTAATTCAACCCCGCTTAGGTAGTCAGAGTAATGGGCATAGTGCCTAGTAATATAAAGACTTAACCCCTCAACCTCTTGATTATATAAAGAAAGGCTGAGGGACTACTTAACCTCTCAAAAGATGAGAATAATCCTAGTAGAAGATGAACCTGATTTAGGTATTGCTATTAAACAAATCTTGAATCAGGAAAAATATATAGTAGATTGGGTTATTAACGGTCAGGAAGCTTTGCACTGCTTAGAAGACCAATATACCCAATATACAGCAGGTATTTTTGATTGGTTAATACCAGAGTTATCAGGATTAGAATTATTAAAGAAATTACGAGCTAAAAATAACCCTTTACCTGTCTTAATGTTAACAGCCAAAGACCATATTGAGGATAGGGTAAAAGGACTAGATGCAGGAGCAGATGATTATTTAGTCAAACCATTTGGTATGGCAGAATTATTAGCAAGACTAAGAGCATTACAGAGGAGAACCCCCCAGATACAACCTCAACAGTTACAGATGGCTGGACTACTCTTAGATTATAGTACTAGAACTATTTACTATTTGAAAAAACCTGTTTATCTGACTAATAAAGAGTTTCAACTTTTAGAATATTTAATGAGGCATCCTAATCAAATTATCACTACAGAACAACTGCGTAACCAACTTTGGGAAATTGGGGTAGATAGCCTTAGTAATGTAGTAGCTGCCCAAGTACGGCTATTAAGACGTAAATTAGAATCAATTGACTGTCTAAACTTAATAGAAACAGTTTATGGAGTTGGCTATCGATTAAACAATTGTGCAACAGAATAAGCTATTTAATCAAACCCGTAGACGCTTAGCTTTATACTATGCAGGGGTGATGGGTTTCATTTTAACCCTATTAGGGGTCGGTGTTTATCAAGCAATTGCCCATGCACATTGGATGGCTTTAGATCGTGAATTAGAATCAGTTTCAGGGACATTACATGACAGTTTAGAGCTTAAATTGAAGCAACCTGGCCAGTTAGAACCGATGGTCTATGAACTATTACCTAATCTCTGTAAAAGCCATCTCAATTGTGTCAAAACAACAGGAAACAACCCCCGTCATATTCTCAGTGCTATCGACAAGGGTAACTATTATATTCGTCTTTTTGATACTTCTGGTCATTTACTAGCAGTAGCTGGTAACTATCCAGAAGAACTATCTCCTATTTTAAATACAGAACATTGGCAAAAACTGATAGGAAATGACAACACTTATCATCAGATTTCAGTATCTCTTCATACTCAAAATAGAGAAAATTGGGGATACTTTCAAGTAGGCAGAACAGTTAAAGACTTTGAAGAATATCTCAGTCGGCTTAGATGGATACTTAAATTAGGGATACCACTTTCTTTAGGGCTTATTGGGGGTGCAAGTTGGTATTTATCAGGTTTAGCTATGCAGCCAATTTATCAATCTTACCGACAAATTCAGCAATTTACAGCCGATGCAGCCCACGAATTAAGAACACCTTTAGCAGCAAGTAGAGCAACTGTTGAATCTGCTTTATTAAGAGATCATTTAGATGAGAAGGAGATGCAAAATATTCTTAAAACTCTTGAACGTCAAAATCGACGTTTGACGCAATTAGTAACAGATTTGCTCTTATTAGCGCGTCTAGATGGACATTCTGTATCTCCTAATCAGCAAATCTGTTGTCTCAATGATTTAGTTAATGATTTAGTAGAAGAATTAGCTATCTTAGCCAAGAATTCCCAGATCAAACTACTCTCTAACATCAGAGTTAATGATTTAGTAGAAGTAAGAGGCGATTTAGAACAGTTATATCGCCTAGTCTCTAATTTAATAGTCAATGCGATTGAATATACCCCCAATGGAGGGAAAGTAATAGTCAGATTAGATAGTAATAAAGATCAGGCTATTCTGCAAATTGAAGATACAGGAATAGGTATTGCTACTAATGAGCAAGAAAAGATTTTTGATCGTCTCTATCGTGTTAATTTTGACCGATCTCGTAGTACAGGAGGAGCAGGATTAGGTTTAGCTATTGCTAAGGCGATTACTAATGCACATCAAGGAAGTTTAAGCCTACAAAGTACACTAGGTAAAGGTAGCATATTTACAGTGCAATTACCATTAATAGCTAAAATTCTTTAGAGTTTAGAGATGACGCAGACCTAAACCTAGACCAGAGAAAAATAATAGACCAAAAGAAAGCTCTGATTATGGTACAGATTGTAACTTACCCATCAAACCACATCTTGATTATTGATTTGTACAGTAGACTTCAGGCATTCGTCAGGCAATAGGGAATAGGGAATAGGCAATAGGGGAAAGAAATAGAGTTTTTGGGACTTAAATTGATTTAATTTTTATTTTTGCAAGAGGTCTAGTCGAGTAATCTAATCTTGACATAACGTAGTCAAATGGGGTAAAATACGAGAATTCTAAAGTTACAAGATAATGAATTACCTTACTCCTACACAGGCTTATAACAAATATGGTTATC
>CASBQB010000017.1 GCA_949127655.1 Chroococcales cyanobacterium PMM_0086
TTAATTTTAGCGAGCTTTAGAAATTAGTGCGCTATGAGTTGGCTTTGCTTGCGAGTTCCAAAACTCCTCCTAACCCTTCCCCCATCTCTGTTGGAGAGATTTTCCCGTCTCCATCTTTGTCAAGAGCAGCAAACACAGCATCACTGCCCAGCCACTCTTCACGGGTAATAAACCCATCTCCATCAAGATCGTAAATCTGGAAAATTTCCTCAGTGGAGTGACCAATTTTTGCCCCTGTTTCAAGGCGAGCTAATCTAGTAGATAAGAGTTTCTCTAAGGCTTCTAAGGCTTTAGTAAACCCTTTAATTCCTTCGTCTAACTTATCTGATGCCATTGGATCGGCTGCGTGCATTTTCTCGAAGGTTGCTTTGTCTATCCAGAGTTTTTCAATTTCCAGGCTGGCTGCTTTGGCTGGATCTAGCTTGCGAGTCAGTTCTTTCTCTGTACTAACTAATTCTGCTAGAAGTTGGGGTGATATTGTCAGCAGATCACAGCCTGCTAGTTCTTCAATCTCAGTGATATTACGGAAACTAGCTCCCATAACTTCTGTCTTATAGCCAAACTTCTTGTAATAGTTATAGATTGTTGTAACAGATTGTACGCCGGGATCTTCTGCGCCAACGTATTCTTTACCTGTAGACTTTTTGTGCCAATCTAAAATACGTCCGACAAAAGGAGAAATTAGAGTTATACCAGCTTCAGCGCAGGCAATAGCTTGATGCAGCCCAAATAGTAAGGTTAGGTTACAGTGAATGCCTTCTTGTTCAAGTACTTGAGCCGCTTTAATACCTTCCCAAGTAGAGGCTATTTTGATTAGGACTCGTTCGCGGGAGATTCCAAAGGCTTCATATTGAGCAATCAACTCTCTTCCTTTGGCGATGGTTGCTTCTGTATCGTAGGATAAGCGGGCATCAACTTCTGTTGAGACGCGATTTGGGACTATCTGTAGAATCTTCTTACCAAAAGACACCGCGAGGCGGTCGAAAGCTAGGGAGGCTATCTGCTCATTTGTTGCATTTGCTCCAGCATCCTGTTTAGCTTGAAGTAGAGTCTCATCGACTATTTCTTGATACTGGGGCATTTGAGATGCAGCAGTAATTAAGGACGGATTAGTGGTCGCATCTCTTGGAGTGAACTGTTCAATTGCTTGAATATCGCCTGTATCGGCAACTACTATGGTCATTTCCCGCAGTTGTTCTAATAGATTCTTAGCCATGATGGGTTCCTCGTTAATGTTTTTAGGGTTATTTTGTTGGTCAAGCTGTATTTATCTAGTGCCCAATTGTATGAACGTTGAGAAAATTAGTCGTGCTGGCTTTTCTTAGAGGAAGTCCGCCTAGAATCATCACTTTATCCCCAGCAGAGACAAAATTCTTCTCTAATAAACAGACTTCCATCTTCTTGATTAAATCTTCAAGGGACATATCTTCATATTCAAAAAGAATCGGACGAACTCCCCAAACTAGACTGAGACGATTGTAAGTGTCTTGACTAGGCGTAATGGCAACAATTGGAACGCTAGGACGCTCAGAGGCAGCCAGCTTAGCAGAATGCCCTGTTTCTGTAAAAGCAACGATGCACTGCAGATCTAAAATCTTGTCTATACTATTAATGGCCTCAGCGAGAGCATCGACTGTATCTCGATGACGAGGCGGATAATTAGTAAACTTAATCTCCGGTTCAATATCGATGGCAATCTTGGCTAACATTGATACTGATTGTACGGGAAAATCGCCTACTGCAGATTCACCAGAGAGCATAACAGCATCTGTTCCATCGACAATAGCATTGGCTACATCGCTTACTTCAGCACGAGTAGGACGGGGGTTACGAATCATACTATCAAGCATCTGGGTAGCGGTAATTACCGGAATACCCTTCTGATTACACATTCTGATAATATTTTTTTGGATGACTGGCACTTTTTCTGGACTCATCTCCACCCCTAAATCACCTCGCGCTACCATAATGGCATCGCACTCGTCCACAATGGATTCTAAATTTGCTACTGCTTGGGGTTTCTCAATTTTGGCCAGGACTGGAATATCTACCCCTTTTTCGACTAGCAAGGCCTTAAGGGTTTTAATATCTTCTGCTTTGCGGACAAAACTGAGAGAGATTATATCTACGCCTTGGCCAAGTCCAAAATGTAAATCCTGTATATCTTTATCTGTCATTGAAGGAAGTCGAAGATTAAGGGTAGGAAAGTTTACCCCTTTATTACTTTTGAGAATACCGCCTTCGATGACTTTACATAGTACCGCATTCCCTTTAACCTCTTCTACTCGCAGTTCTAATAATCCATCATCTAGAAGTATTTGTGTTCCAGATTCTGCCTCTTCTGCGACGTAGGGGTAATCAATGCTCACTGTATCAGGTTGTCCGGTAAACTCAGCTACCGGAACAAGAGTCAGCAATGCGCCCTCGGTTAAGGTTATTCCTTCAGCAGGCAACTTACCAACGCGGATTTTCGGTCCTTGCAAGTCTTGCAGAAGCATGAGGGGGGTATCTAATTCAGCAGCAATAGAGCGCAGCAACTTAATAGTACGACCGTGATCCTCGTAGCTGCCGTGTGAAAAATTCAGCCTAGCCACGTTCATTCCCGCACGAATCATCTGGCGAATGACTTCAGGAGAATTGCTAGCTGGTCCAATAGTAGCGACAATTTTGGTGCGGTGAATTAATGGTTTCATAAGCTTTTGGAGTATTGTAACCCACTTTCCGTAAGGATCAAGATAATACATTTCAAACAGCGTTGTAATAGTATATTAACCAATATAAATTATTAAATTTCTTAAGTATTTATACCAAGGAAAAGTATAGTCTAAA
>CASBQB010000018.1 GCA_949127655.1 Chroococcales cyanobacterium PMM_0086
ATTGTCTTTAACTGTTCATAGAAAACACTAACCGCACCTCCTCCAACAATTGTTTTAGCTTCTGGATGATGTTGTTTTGCTCTTTTGAATCCTTGTTTAATCAGTCCTAGATTACGCCAAAGTTCTCCATAGTAGGCTGTAACAACTTTTAAGCCTCCTAAGGCCCCTCTTAACTTAACTAGGGGATTCCGATCATAAAAGACTTCAAAGGCGTTCTGTAAGGGGTTTCCACCGCGCCCGCCTACAGGTGCATATATTTGAATATCCCGCCAAGAAAAAACTGTCAAAGTAGGCTGAAAATCGTCTATACACTCATTGAGAGCTTTTTTAAAGTCTACAGGTGGAACTGTGCCCAGATCCAAGAGCCTCTGTTCTAAATCGCTAAAAAGTTTATGAACATGATCTGCTAAATAGACTACCCCTATGGGAAAAATAGGATTGCAGGGGAGACGAATGTAAAGAATGCGCTGCTTCATCTTATTTTTACTGAGCCACTTTATGATCAAATGTAACATATGTTAATCTTTAAGTGGAATTGGCAATTCTCCCCCTAGCATAGTATTTACTTTTTTTGAGATGATGCAGGCTAGACATTTAAAAAAAGCGATTGTATCATAATAAGGCAAAAAATAACAAATCAAGCGAATTTATTGTAGTTAGGATTACAACTTTCAAAGATCAGAGAATGTTAGTCTGAAATAGTAAAGTTTTGTATGTGAAGTATTTTTACGGCCATGGCTCAGCTTCTTGATTGCATCCCAGAAAGTGAAAAAAGTAAGCTTATTTGCTGCTACTTTAACGGTACAAGTAGTATTCAAGTAGCTCGGATCACCAATATTCCGAATTGGTATTTTGAAAGAGTTGTTTTTCCTGGTCAACGTCTCTTGTTTGAAGCTACCAGAGGCGCTTTACTAGAAGTTCATACCGGAATGATGGCAACTTCCATACTCTCAGATAGTATCCTCTGTGAGAGTTTATCTGTCAATGACACTTCCAACGAGGAAGTCAATTCAACTGAATCTACAGCATCTTATAAAACCACTTTAATTTCCGCTAGTTAAGAATCAATATTTCTCAAAGGTGACTCAGAATAATGAGTCACTTACTGTCTTGATAATAGATTTCTTCAGCAACTCTCTTTAGTCTTTTTAATTGGGACTTCATATCATTTTGAGTCAAGCTTGCAGCAAAGTTAAGGAAACCCCAACGAATTAGAGGATTAGAAATTTCAAATTCAAAACGGTTAAGTAAGAGGGTTCCGGTAAGGGTTGGTTGACATTCCCAAAAATCATAACCCTTAAAAAATCCGGTAAATTCCCAAACTATTAACCCTGGTTCTCTTTTGATTACCTTTGTTTTGAGTGTTGGTTCTAGAAGCGGAATATTAATAATAAAGCGCCCTCTACTACCTACTTGACTGCCCCACTCTCCCAAAGGTTCACAGCGCAGGAGAGGATTTAGCCACCTCTTCATAATTTCTAATTCTGTAACACATCGGTCCACAATTGTAGCACTAGCTTTGATTTCAATAGAATTCTCAAAAATCTGCTTCAAAAAGTTACCTCAGATCAATCAAGGGCAGAACCACCAGGTTTAAGTTCCTCTAAAATAGTAAACTGGACATGGTTGAGAGCCAAATCACCAATTGAGATTTGGGCTTTATCAACAGGTAATCCATTAGAGAGTAGACGTTCAAAAGGAACATCCTTAGCCATTTCCGCATGAAACCAAGCTAGTCCCATAAAGAAACGAGTTGGATAAGGACCTCCATCAATAATATCATCTGGGTTACTTTCCATAGGTAGCCAACCCTTCCCAGGTACATAGAATTCCATCCAAACATGATTATATTGAGGTTCTAGTGGTAACCCTCTCAAGAAAGGATCGGCGGGACATTTATATCGGCCAACAGTGCGACAGGGGATACCATTTAAGCGAGATAGTGCTAAAAGAACCCCCAGATATTCTCCACAAGAACCCAACCCCCGACGTAAAGCTATTTCAGGAGTGTCAATATGTGGCTTAATCTCATAGGAAAGACGGTCATAGACGTAGTTGCGGATACTATGTACTTTTCGTAGGAAATTAGTTTCTTTGCCTATAGCCTCAACTGCGGCTCTTTTGATGATTTCTGTATCCATAGATAGATTATCATCGTCCATCAGATATCGCTCAAGATATTCCTCAGGAACGGGAGGGATTTTCTCACAGTCACTTGGGGTCAGACGATATTTAATACTCCAAACCTCTAAAACAGCCCGCCAACCGAAAATAAGGCGGTCTTTTTCGGTTAGTTTATCAAATTTAAAAACAGCAATTCTTTGCCCGTCTTTAACTTCTTCTGTAAAAGGTAGACCAATTGCCTCTATCTGTCTAACTTTTTGACGATCTGTTTCTGCAGGTAAAGCTATACGCCATTCAACTTGCTCTAATTCTACAGGATCGAGAGGTTCAAGTTCTTCTACATAGGACATTTCTACTAAAAAGCCATTGGAAAGAGCATATTTCTTTTGGACATCATAGTAAAAATAAAGTGGGTGAATAAAAGTACAATTTCGGTAACTTAACTCATAATTTGGGTCAATATTCGGATTGTCCCTGACATATGGTTCAGAAAAACTGTAGGCTACATAAAGTACTTCTTCCCCTGTTTCTGGATCAGTATAAAAATCTAGGCCTGTTGGACATTGAAATGGCGTTAAAACACTGAAGATAATTTGGCCTGTAGCACGCTCCAAGCAATAGACTGTTTGTTCTGTTAGGTCAGAAATCCAGAGTTCTTCTCCTTTAACTGTGATATTTTCTAAACCAATACCTGGTGAGTGAAAACGGGTAATTTCCTTAGCTGTTTTTTTCTCGTAAACATGAATATAACCAGTTTTTTGAGAAGCAACATAGACTGTAGATTCCCAAATAGCGATCCCATTAGCTGGTTGATAAAGACGCACAAAAAGAGAGGGCTTAAAATTATTTGGATCTTCTAATGAACAGAAGTAGACAGAATCTTCACTAGTAAACCACAGCAAACCATCAGCATAAGCTATCCCAGTTGCTCCAATCAACTCCTGCCAATGCTGAGGATTAAGTATAGATGTACTATTAGTCTGAGGGTCAACTTTTAACAGATAACCACTTTTAGAGTCAATAGCTAGGAGGGAATCATCAAGAAAGACGATCCCATGAATAGATGTAGCAGCAATAGGGCGAATTGTTTTAAAAGATTTATCAGAGTTCATACTGAACATTGTTCAAATTTACATAAGTCATAACTATAGCAAAATAATAGTCTAACAAAATGCTCAGGATGAACTGCTTTATGAAGGTGAGGTGGATCGCATTAGTTAGACAATTTCTGTAGGGTCTTTTTCTTCCTGGTCAAGTTCACTCATATTCATTATATCCTCTGATGTATTGCTTGGTTGCCTTTTGAGCCTTTGCTTAAAAATTCTAATGTAAATAGGCTATGGTTACTCCTGAACCACCATCAGTATCTGCAGCAATTTCAAAACGGGCAACTTTTGAAGAATTTTCTTTAAGATACTCGTGAACCCCTTCACGTAGCTTTCCAGTCCCTTTTCCATGAATGATCCAAAGTGCGCCCATATTGACAGCTTGAAAAAGTGCTCTATCTAGCTCTACTTGAGCATCAGCAACACGAGATCCTCTTAAGTCTAGGGTATTTTGAGAGGTTCTGACTGTTAAGACGGTTTGACTAGCAACAGGAGGTGGAGAAGATATGGCTTTAACTTTGCTGATCACCTCTACCTTTTGTCCATTTAGAGATTCTATGTCAGTTAGAGGTACGGTAGCACGTCCAAATTTAAGACTGACGGTTAGGCGTTCTCCTTCAAGGTCTAAGGAAACAACTTCAGCAGTCTGTCCTAAGCTAGTAATTTTAATCCGTTCTCCTATTTTGGGTTGATAAGTATTTTGTGGTTTTTCCCATCTAGGAAGTTGTGTTAAAGCCACTTGTTGTAGTGCATCACTGGCTTTTTGGGCATTTTGAGCAGTATTTCCTGCTTGTTGTAGTTGACGGATAACTTTAGCTATTTCTGCTTTAGCATTGCTGATCGCTTCTTGAATCTCTCTTTCTTGTTGTAGTTTTAGGTTACGTTCTCTCTCTTGTAGAGAGGCTGCTTTTTCTGAGATTTCTTGGTAAAAGCGTTCGCTCTGGGCTAAGAGTTGACGGGACTTCTCGGACTTTTCTTCCTGTTCTCTTCTTTGTGCTTCTAGAGATGAGATCATTTGATTGATTTCTTGGGAATAACCCCCGACTCTTTCTCTTGCATCTTCAACTATATCGGCTTTTAGCCC
>CASBQB010000019.1 GCA_949127655.1 Chroococcales cyanobacterium PMM_0086
ACAAATAATGATAGCTGAACTGCTCCCTGTTCAACCAATTTACGTATTTGACTCGCTCTTAGTGCAGTTATCCAATCTAATCCCTCAATACCTTTCAAAGAGTCCTTAATACGAGTCTGTTGACCGCAGGACCCGTTGGGCGGCTACGCCAACAGCCGGAACGGTGTAATCATCCCTCTGTCTCCAACCCAGACTACCTGTTTAAGTCCAAATCGAGAGCGTACTTTCTCAATTTGTGACGTTATTGTCGTTGTATCTGATGTATTTCCTTCAAATACTTCCACTGCTATTGGACAACCATTTTTATCACAAATTAAACCGAAAACATCTTTTTGTAAAAATCCTTTCTTTTTATCTCTATTATAGCCATATTTCGCTAATGGACATTGAGTTCCTTCAAAGTAAGTTGAACTAACATCATAAAGAACTAAAGCACCTTCATTTAGATGTCTTTTTGCGCTCAGTCATTCTCTATGAATTCTTGTCTTGATAATAGCCAGTCCATCGCTTCTCTACGAGAAGACGCAAGCGTCTACGTATAATTCATCAGCATCTGCTTTTTCTACACCTAATATTTGACTTAAAGATGAAGAACAAGTCTCTGAATTGAACCCCCTAGCAGTTGCTAATTTTGAACGTGGCTCTATAATTCTTGCCACTATCATTGCTTCTATAAGAGCGCGGTGTCGCGTAGATTCTAGAGCTATTAAATTGTGTAAATCTATTTTTCTAAGAGTTCCTAATGTCGCAGCTACATGACCATAAGGTAAACTCCGAACTATTGAAAAAGATTCTGATAAATTTTCAATTGCTGTACCTCCTTTAAGAACAATCTTAAGATTCTCAATAACTGTATCTGGTAGTTTTGAGAGGTTTGCTAAAGTTCTTTTTCGCACAATATTTCCGCGCGCGTTAGGATTCGCGTAAAAGGACTGCTGGTGGTGAATTTCTGTTAGGAACTTTTTCTATATACATGACTACATTATCCCCTAAATCTGAGCTAGTAAATCTTAAGAAAATCTAAAGATTACATGGGTACAAAGAAATGAGGATGAATGTCTAGATTAAATACACTCTGCGAGAACTACAGTAAGCTTTTGAGACTCTTTATAGTTCCTTTAGTCGGGTAACTTCCGCTTAAACAGGGCTATCAACAGGCGGCTAAACGTGCTCACAAGCGGTTTTTAGACGATGACTTTACCCTAAGTCTTTCCAATATACAACAACAACAGTGGGTTGACTGGGCAGTATGGATGTGTGCCAAGTTTCAACGCACTTCTTCTGCTGTTGAGGGGCGTAATGGCTATTTATCGGCTCTCAATCATGCTAATCGTGGTTTCACTGAGAAGACTTTGAAAGTTCTCACTATTATCCATAACTTTGATTTAAAGCGTAATGATGGGACTACTGCCGCACAACGTCTTTTTGGTAAACCATTTCCTGATTTATTTGAGTCAGTTGTTCTCAATATGGGAGAGTTACCCACACCTCGACAATCCCCTAAAACGCCAAAGTCTAAAACCCTTACTGTGCATTCTGTCCCGTCTTAAGTTGCTACCCAAAATTATCAATATACCAAGACTAATGAACTGTTTTAATGCCGTTTTGAAACGCGGTAAAAGTGCGGCAGTAATTCAAGAGATAGTATTGCAGAGTCGTCTTGAATTTAATGTAGAAGAAGAGGCTGTCCCTCTCTATGAAGATATAGTTAAAGAAGAGGAGTAGTCGTAAATCACTTAAGGCATAAACTAAATAATTAAGCAAAAAGATTATCTTTTTATCTTAGAATAGAAACATAGAAAGCGATTATTTGATAGCCAAGAAATATACATAACAAAAGAGGAACCATTATTAAGGTAGCCAAGGATATTGACGAAAATCAGGCGGTCTCTTATCTAAGAAAGCCTCTTTACCTTCTGAACCTTCATCTGTCATATAGTAAAGAAGAGTAGCATTACCTGCTAATTCCTGTATTCCTGCTTGTCCATCACAGTCAGCATTAAAAGCAGCCTTTAAACAACGAATAGCTAGAGGACTTTTATCTAATATCTCTTGTGCCCATTTAATACCCTCAAATTCTAAGTCTTCTACAGGCACTATACAGTTAATCAGACCCATATCTAAAGCTTGGGTTGCATCATATTGACGACAGAGAAACCAGATTTCTCTAGCTTTTTTTTGTCCTACAACTCTCGCTAAATAGCTAGCACCAAAACCACCATCAAAACTGCCGACCTTTGGCCCAGTCTGTCCAAAGATAGCATTATCAGCAGCGATTGTTAAATCACACAAAAGATGGAGAACATGACCACCACCAACAGCATAACCCGCGACTAAAGCAATAACTACTTTAGGAATAGAACGGATCAGCCTTTGCAAGTCCAAGACATTCAAACGAGGAGTCCCCTCATCATCTATGTAACCTGCTTTCCCCCGGACACTTTGATCGCCTCCTGAACAGAAAGCATATTTCCCATCAGTATGTGGACCTGCACCTGTTAACAAAATTACGCCAATTCGCTGATCTTCTCTAGCATTACAGAAAGCATCATAGATTTCAAATACTGTTTTTGGGCGAAAAGCATTTCGTTTATGGGGACGGTTAATCGTAATTTTAGCGATACCTTCAGCTTTATGGTAGAGGATATCTTCATAGATTTTAACTAGTTGCCATTGGACAGTCATAGGTATTTTGTTTAAAAGTGCTGAAAACCTTTTGCAAGAGTTAAGGGGTGAGTTCCCTCACTATCAACCAGAACAATGGTTTCTTCTGCTGTGATCCGACCAATAATTGCTGCAGGGTAGCCTAAATGAGAGACTAATAATTGAGCAAAAGGTTCAGCTAAAGTAAGAACCAATTGAAAATCTTCCCCACCATATAATGTCCAGTCTAGAGCTTGTGCAGATGAAAGCCAATCTCTCAATTGTGGTGCTAGACAAAGGCTCTCTATTCTAGCTCCTACTCTACTACAATTGCAGATTCCTATAATAGCATCAGCTAAGCCATCACTACTATCCATACCTGCTACTCTTTCTACTCCTGCAATATTTTTGATAATCTCCACTACATCTAGACGGGGCACAGGTCTTTGATGTGCCATAATTAGAGTATCACGAGTCACAGGATCTAATCTTTCTCCTGCTGCTCGGTTAAGTAGTAAAAAGAGTCCAGCGCGGGATAGTCCATGCCATCCTGTCACTACAATCAGATCTCCTACCTCGGCATTACTCCTTTTAATTGCCCTTTCATGCTTGACCTGTCCTATTGCGGTAATACCGATAGTAATCACGCTAGAACTCGTTAAATCCCCGCCAATGATCCCTACCCCATTTAGACAGGCTGACATTCCTTGATAGAGCTTTTCTAGCCAGTCTAGAGCTAATTCTGGTGGTAGAGATAATCCCACTGTAATCCCTAGAGGACTTGCTCCCATCGCTGCTAAATCTGAGAGATTGGCAGTCACCGCCCTCCATCCTACATCAAAAGCACTTGTCGTCTGCTCACTAAAATGCACATTATCTACTAAAACATCAGTAGTAATTACAAGATCTTGATTCTGTGCTAGCCTTATTAAGGCCCCGTCATCTCCAATAATTTCAGGAGGACAAAAGCTCTGTAACCATTCCAGTAGTCTCTTTTCCCCCAGGTCTCTAATTTTTAACATAAAAAGTACTAATATAATTATGCAGTTTACTTGTAGTCAAAGCGATCTCAATAGTCACCTTTCCGTTGTCAGCCGTGTTGTTCCCTCTCGTCCTAGTCATCCAGTACTAGCAAATGTCTTGCTTCAAGCAGATGCAGTAAAAGGACAAATCAGTTTAACTGGATTTGACTTAAGCTTAGGAATTAGAACAGAATTTGCTGCAGAAGTAGCAGAAAGCGGAGATGTAACCCTCCCAGCTAAACTACTCAATGATATTGTCTCCCGTTTATCAGATGGTGAGATCACCTTATCACAAACTGAGATAGACGAAGAAAGGGCAGGGGTGAACCTCATTTCCAATTCAGGAAAGTTTGAGATTAGGGGGTTAAGTGCCGTGCAATATCCTGCTCTTCCTAGTTTAGAGGATGTGGAGACGCTCATCTTACCAATAGCAGCCCTCACCGAAGGACTCAAAAGAGTACTATTTGCCGCTAGTAATGAAGATACCAAACAGATCCTTACTGGAGTACATTTAAAAGGTTCCCTAGAAAGCTTAGAATTTGCGGCCACAGACTCACACCGTCTTGCAGTTGTCGAGACTATTTTAGAAGAGGTAGAAGGTACAAATATTGACTTTGCTGTAACGATTCCTGCACGTGCTTTAAGGGAATTAGAAAGGATGATTTCCACCCGTCCTGAAGGAGAAACGGTCACAGTATATGTTAGTGATAGTCAGATAGCTTTTGATTGTGGTAGGCAACGTCTAGTCAGTCGTAAACTAGAGGGTAACTATCCAGCATACAATCAGTTGATTCCTAAAGTCTTTAAACGGACAGTCTCTTTAGAACGCAAAAGATTAATCAGTAGATTAGAACTAGTTGCTGTCTTAGCTGATCAAAAAAACCATCTAGTTAAATTTACTATAGATGGAAATAAAGGAGAACTCTCTTTGAGTGTAGATGCGCAAGATTTAGGGAGTGCTAAAGAGGTTATGTCAGCAGACATTACAGGAGATAGTGGAGAGATAGCTTTTAATGTGAAATACCTTTTAGATGGACTCAAAGCACTGCCTTCTACAGATATTTTGATGCAGCTTAATGACCCGAATCAACCTGTTATCTTTAGTCCACTAGGAGGCATCAAGATGACTTATCTAGTAATGCCAGTACAGATAGTACGTTAAAAGGAGTAAATTACTACTCTAATAACTTTTTAACAAAATCTTGATGTTCTCTAGTCGCTGTTCCTTTTTGTAAAACTGCTAAAACTCTAGCTAAATCACCAGATAACAAAGCTGCTATATCTAACCATAATCCGGGGAAAATCTCAGAACGAATTACAGCATCTATATTAGGTTTAAGTTGAATATATTCCCCTTGACT
>CASBQB010000020.1 GCA_949127655.1 Chroococcales cyanobacterium PMM_0086
AAAGAATACATAGCTCATAGAGAATTTGAAAATAAAGATGAACTGGAAAAAATCGTTAATCAGCTTTTAAATGAAGAAAAATTAACTATTAAATGGAGTAAAAAAAGAAAAAATAAGGGGAATGCTATCAATGTAACTTAAATGCGTTTTAGCTTATGAAAGAACATCATAGACTGTAATTCGCATTCCTCTAATACAAGGTTTACCGCTTCGCTTTCCTGGTTCTATTGTGATAATATTTTGGTAGTTCATTCTTTTTCCTCTTTTATTTTTATTCTTTAGAAAATTATTGTTTTAGGATTTCGATAATTTTAGTGATTACTTCCTCCAGTTTTA
The DNA here is from genome assembly GCA_949127655.1 of Chroococcales cyanobacterium PMM_0086. GTDB lineage: Bacteria > Cyanobacteriota > Cyanobacteriia > Cyanobacteriales > Microcystaceae > CAISPN01. The sequence continues at coordinate 337 of CASBQB010000020.1, forward strand.
AAGACGTTATTTGACCAGCTTTATAGAAAATAATTTGTCCTGCAGCAGTAAATAAACGATTTGGTCTTATATTACTCGTTTGATTTAATCCACCAACCTCAAAATCATTGTTCTGTAAAGAGATTGCATATTGATCTCTAATAATCTGACTGGTAATTTGACAAAGAATTAAATCATTACCTTGAAGTGAAGTAATTACCAGTGTAGGACGACGTTTAGATTGACTTAAATCTGAAAAGGGAAAAGGGACAATTACGACATCTCCTTTTATAAATGTTGCCATGCTTCATCTTCCTCTGGTTTTAACCAATCTTCTTGCAAGGAAGCTTCACTTAAAAGTGTAGTTTCTAATTGGGAATTTTCCGACTTATACTTAAGAAATAATATAAAGTCTAAAATCTCTTCCAGAAAAGGTTCAGGAATCATTTCTACTGCTTTTAAAATTTGCTCTTTGGTATTCATTATATTATCCCTATTCAATTGGCCACCCTGGTATTGCTTGATCTATTGCAGCCATCAATTTTATAGTCTCTGCTAAGGCTACTATTATCTTTTGATAGTGAATGATATCCTCTAGAATTTTAAGGTAATGAATTTTTCAGTACATACCCTTAGATTAAGATAAGACTTTTCGTGTCACTAAGTAAATAGTTCCCAAGAGTGTGTAACTATTCCCGGTTTTACAAAATTTACACAAAAAAAACAGACCGTCTAGTAGTTTATCCGTTCTTTAAGAAAATTGCCTTAAATTAAGATTTTCTCTCTAGAGTGGAACATTTATTCAAACTGTATGAACAATTGACTGCTCCTTTGTTAGCTATGGCTGAACCAAGTAAAAACAAGGAGTACAGAACATCAAGAAGAAAGAGAGACTAAAAATTCTTTTTGTTTTGAGGTCGCTTTGGTCGTTCAAAAGCTTTAGAAACTGATGGAGACTCTGGAGGCTTTTGCCATAAATCAATAAGAGTTTGAGTAATCTCATGTATTTTATTTTCGTTTACTGTTCCGTATTTTCTTATGATATTTTTCTTATCAAGAGTATAGATTGTATCTGGTCTGACATAAGAAGCATCATACCCTTTGAGCCGCGTTACGAATTCTGATTCTATATAAATCTTTCGTATTAGGCTTAATCTCTATTGATTTTTTTTGCGATTCTTCAATTATGCGGTACATTGCTAATTGTAGATTTTTTAGCCAATCAATATCAATGAATTCAATATTATCTTCTAGAGAATCCCCAAATTGCTCAAGACTTTCCGCCAAAGTTTTTAAACTCTCTTCATTACTATTAGGACTGTACTCACTAATACTTTGCAATGATTCGTAACTATCTTTCAAAACCCTTATCGATTCAGTATGCTTACTTATATATTGACCAAGAGATTCAAAAATAGGTTCTAACCGAGAATCCGTTTCTATATGTGATTCATAGAATTTTTTTATTTCACTCAGCACGTGTTCTACAGCGTGGTTGAGTTCATAAAATTTACGATTGTCACCAAATTCTTTTACTCTATCTACGATGGTTAATATGTAAGTGTAGTCGCAATGAGCATCAGCCGGAAATGAGTGAGCGTGGTATGCTTCGTTCAATGAATCAATAGGAAAACTAGAAGCTCTTAAATTAGCCAATTCTTCTTGATTACTTGTGGTTTTTTTTTCAATGGAATTTGTAATGTCAGTAAAGTCTGAGGTGTTTGTTCTTTCCTTTGATTCAATTGAACTCATAATGGCTCCCCATAGTATTTTCTATGTAGAGTGATTATAGCTATATTTTAAAGCTGATTACTAGAAATGTCTGGTGTTGCCCAAAGATCAATTCTCCCTGAATTTGCATATTCGTTGGAAACTTTTTCAGTACATTAAGTAAGGTTAATCCCTCTTTATCGAAAGCGTCTTGTACTAGCGCACCTCTTAAGGCATATTTCCCATTAATATCCCCTTGAATTGTGATTCCTTTCCCCAAGCGATAGAGCATATCAGACCCCATCGCACTATTAAAAAAACGAGACAATAAAACAGGATTAATATCGACTCTTTTTAAGAGAACTTCCCGAAATTCTGCTTGTTCTTCGGGCGTGACTAGCCGTAAATAATCTCTTAAAGAATCATCGATTTTCCCTTCGGTGGCGAAGGTTTCTAGAGACTTCACGGACAAAGAAGCTACAATAGGACCATAGACAAACTCTATCTCCCCTGCGGCTTTTAGAGGAAGAGCAGTGATACAGACAGACAAAAAGCCTAATAACAATGAGTGAAATCTAAATAATATTTTTTTCATAATTAAACTACATAATGATTATTTAATTTTACTGCCAATAAGCCAGAGAACAAGTAGGATAAATATCATATTGATTGCTCTATGGGTTAGGAAGATTTTTCCAGCAATCTATCACAAAAGAAAAGTGTTCCTGCTGCTACACAAAGAGGAATAGTTACCAGATTAAGTAAGGGAAGACTAACCAAGGCTAAACAAACTAGACCAAACCCTGCACTAGCTGGTAGACTTTTACTAATTAACTTGAGTTTATTAGTAAAACTTAATCTTCTTCTTTCTAAAGGAGCATCCAAAAAATCCAGCGAGATTAGAGTAGCAGAGAGAATGACCCATCCAAGACTAGAAATGAGGGTTCCTCCAACCGGAATTAGATTAATCAACAGTAAAGGTACGCCAAAACCAAGCAAGAGAACTAGTTTATTCCCTTCAAATGAGAGGGCACGTCCTAGATCTTGAATTATTCCTACTTCCTGACGGGTTACTTTACCAGTTTTGAGCATCTCTAACTCTTCTGAGAGTTTTCCATACCAAGGTAATCCCAGAAACACCCCAAACTGAGTCATAAGCAAGCCAATTATCCCCAAGAGCAATAAGGTAAATAGTATAGTCAGAAGAGCTTGTAATACGCTTTCTACTCCATGCAATATACTTAGACCTTGGGGTAGTGTACTAACTAAATTTGCTGACTTTTGTTCTAATTGCTCAGTTAAACTGCCTATCTCTTGCCATCCCCAAGCAAGACCACCAATGTAGAGAATCAGTGCAAGAAGAAAGTTAATAGTAATAGGCACTATCAGGTAACCCCAAAGACGAGGAACTTTGATAAAGATCATTAAGGTACGCCAGGGGTAAGTCGCTCCTGCAATAAAGCCAAAACCTCCTAAAAATCGTTTCATTACTTTCTCATTGAGTATATTTACTTACTAAAATTGTAGATTAATCTGTCAAAATGGAAGTTGAGCTACAATATAAATAATTGTAACAGTAAGCTAAAATAGCTTGACTAAAAGTTCTCAATCTGAAAAGAGGATAATCTAGATGGTATTGCAACAATTACAAGTAAATAGTTTAGAGGATCAAGCAAGACTCTTCTTTGAAAAAAGTGAAGGGGAATGGAATTCACAAAGACGTTACTATACTCTCAAGCAGGAAAAGCCACCACAGGAAGTCTGTAGTAGATTGAAAATACGGTTTTTAGCTGCAGGCTGCCAGGAATTAAAAGAGTTAGAACTTATGCACGGGCTAACTGAAGAATTGAAAGGGGGAAGTGAGGTTCTTTGGGATAGTAATGAGGCAGTAGAAGGGGGTCAGAATATTTCTAAAGGTTCAACTGTTTTCGGTGTATTAGGAGATGGACTATATCGAGATCGAGGGTTTCATACCCCTAAACCAATTATTGCGCGTTATCGCTTCACTGAAGAAATGACCCTCTGTTTAAGAACAGAATATAGTGGTTCAGCATTTGAAGAAGAGATTAAACTAATTGGCGATCTTTATCGGACACGTCAAACCATTATCTCAAGAGCACAAGAAGAAATTATGATTGGACAGTATCTAGAAAAGCGGATTGTTTAAAAGGGTGGTTCATCTGTAGAATCCTCTTCATTAACCGTATCCTTTACTCTTGGTTTTTCATCAGGTAAAGAGTCCTCAACAATTTCGCCATCAAATACTTTAGCTAAGGTTTGAGCCGCTTTTCTAACATTAGGAGAACCTCCTGAAGAAAAATATTCTGAATCTACCTCTTTAACCGAGATATTCTGCTTATCTTTAGGGGGTTCTGAGACTATTTGAGGGGCTATATTCTGCTTATCTTTAGGACTATTTGAAGAAGATTTAGAGCTAACTTTACTATTACCTATCTGAAAGTTAACTTTAATATTTCTTTGACAGACTTTGGCAAAAGCTGCATCTAGGGTTTTAAGTTGATTTTGGTAATATTTATAGATTGGCTCTGAATTAACTCCTACCTCAGCAGTACGCTCATCTAGACTCATTAAATAACATTGCTGAGTGACAAGAGATTGAGTAGTAGGGGGAGAAAGATTGCTTAATACTTGTTGCCAAATTTCATTGAGAGATGACTGTATGGGAGTAGATGGAGTAATTTGGCTAGATGACTGTATGGGAGTAGATGGAGTAATTTGGCTAGATGACTGTATGGGAGTAGATGGAGTAATTTGGCTAGATGACTGTATGGGAGTAGAT
>CASBQB010000021.1 GCA_949127655.1 Chroococcales cyanobacterium PMM_0086
CTCCAAAAATCAGGAGGTTTTTTTGATTTGGGGTTAAACGATTAGCCCCAAAACCATAGTTAAGATTATCACTAAAGCCAGAGGGAGCATTTTTAGAGCCGATATTGATAAAAATGCCCTTCCCCGCGCCGCAAACAGGACAATGCCATTGAGCAGGTAATTCTTCAAAAGTCACACCTGGAGAGATATTTGTTTTGCTATCTCCCTTACTTGGATCATAGATATACCCACAAGCTCGACATTCGTAAGCAGCAGGAGCCAATTCAGCTAGGGTTTTCTCTGTTGGGCGGTCGCTCATAAAATAAAGCTCAAGTTGGTTGTTCTTATGCTTTAATTTTATCCTATCGCACCAAAGCAGAGTCTTCTTCTGAACTCATTAATTGATTTTCAGTGCCTACTGAGGGAATACGACGTAATCGAGCACCAACCTTTTGTAATTTGCCATCTAAGTTGTCATAGCCTCTATCTAGGTGGTGGAGAGACTGAATAATGGTTTTCCCCTCTGCTGCCAAACCAGCTAGGACTAAAGCTGCTGAGGCGCGTAAATCTGTGGCGATCAAAGGAGCACCCCCAAGACAAGGTACACCCTGAATAATGGCATGACTTCCTTTAACTCTAATATTTGCTCCCATGCGTTGTAATTCTGCTACATGGCGCATCCGATTTTCAAAGACTGTCTCAGTAACTATGCTGTTTCCTTCTGCTAAGGTCAATAAAGCCATAAACTGAGCCTGCATATCGGTTGGAAAACCTGGGAAAGGTAATGTTTCAATATCTGTTGCTTTGAGGGGAGCGGGAATGATTCTGACTCGATTCACTCCTTCTATAACCACTTTAGGGCCAATGGCTTTTAACTTAGCAATTACTGAGGCTAAATGTTCAGGGATGACTGGAAACAAAGATAGTTCAGATTCTGTAATTGCCCCTGCTACTAGAAAAGTACCTGCTTCAATCCGATCAGGAATAATACTGTACTTAACGCTATGTAGAGAATGAACTCCAGAAACGGTGATAGTTTTTGTGCCTGCCCCTTGAATATTGGCCCCCATAGCCGCGCAAAAATTGGCTAAATCTATCACTTCTGGTTCACAGGCTGCATTTTCGATGATAGTTTCCCCCTCTGCTAGGGTCGCTGCCATCATTAAAGTTTCTGTCGCCCCTACACTGGGATAATCTAGATAGATTTTTGTGCCGACCAATCTTTTATTATTGCCTTTAATATAGGCTTGAACAACTCCATGTTCAATAATGACCTCTGCGCCCATGGCTTGCAGACCTCTGACATGAAGATCTACTGGTCTTGCCCCGATTGCACAACCTCCTGGTAAGGGTATATGGGCTACTCCCATTCTGGTCAAGAGTGGACCAATCACGAAAAAACTCGCCCGCATCTGTGAGACTAGATCATAGGGGGCCTGTACCTCAGTAATGTTTTGAGCTTTAATTTCTAGACTTTGTCCTTTTCTGACAATTTCTAGTCCTAATGATGTCAAAATCTGCACCATTTTTTCAATGTCTGCTAAAGAAGGAACATTGTCTAAGTGACAATCTCCTGGACAGAGTAAAGCCCCTGCCATAATTGCTAGAGCGGAGTTTTTTGCTCCACTGATCACTACTTCTCCACTGAGTTTAGATCTTCCGTAGATTTCTAAAACTGCTTGGTTCTCTTCAACTGAGATTGACGATTGGGTCATAGAGGTTATTTAGTTGGATTTATCATGAATTCGCTTAAAATTGTACAACCTGCTTTGGTTTGTGACAAATTTTTTCTCTAAATCTTGACTTAAATCAGTAAATTTAGTTATAATAGGATACCTCATAAGCGGAACTGGCGGAATTGGTAGACGCGCTAGATTCAGGTTCTAGTGTTCGCAAGGACTTCCGGGTTCAAGTCCCGGGTTCCGCATAAAATAACTCAGGCTTATCTGATAATGTTAGATTTAATCCTCCTTGTTTCCTGAATTTTAATGCTAACGAGTCTACAAAATCCTCTTGTCAAAGAAATTCGTAAGTTACATCAAACAAAGGGAAGAAGAGAAAAAGGACTTTTTCTATTAGAGGGAACTCATTTATTAGAGACAGCTTGTCAAGTAAATTGTTCCTTGGAGACCGTCTGTTATACTGAACAATGGAAAGAGGAAAACTTTTTAACTTGGCAAAAAATAGTTAAACTTGCACAAAGATTAGAGCCTGTAAGTTCTCAAGTTCTCAATTCATTAGCAACAACCGTTACTCCAGATGGAGTAATTGCCACAGTTTCCCGTGCTTGGAAAGTCGCTCAAGTACCAACTCAATTAAAGAGAGGATTGGTTTTAGAAGACCTTCAAGATCCAGGGAATTTAGGAACAATCATGCGGACGGCTGCAGCAACAGGGGTAGACTGTATATACTTGAGCAGCCAAAGCCTAGAAGTTGACCACCCCAAGGTTTTACGGGCTTCTGTTGGGGCTTGGTTTCATTTAGCTTGTCACCAGAGCGATGATTTAGAGGCAGTGATCAAGTTTTATCAAGCTCAAGGCATACAGATTATAGCAACTTTACCAGATACTGAAAAACTTTATTGGGAAGTAGATTTTACCCGTCCCAGTTTAATCTTATTGGGCAATGAAGCTGCAGGTCTCTCAGATAAACTAGTTCAATTAGCAGACCAAAAAGTCAAACTGCCTCTTAGACCTGGTGTAGAATCCCTAAACGTGGCTATTGCAACATCTGTACTTCTTTATGAAATTGAGAGACAGAATCATTTTCAGCCAAAAAGCTAAACCTGTGATCCAAATCATCAATCAGTAGTAATCAAAATTACAAAAACCCTTAATAATAAAACTTATTATTAAGGGGTATTAATTGATTAAGCTCAATCATGGTTAAAGCATCTACCAAACCACTTAAACCAAATCCTTTCATAACTTACCGAGATCCAGTAACAGGGCTGTGGGTAGTTGTCAAAACTGCTAATTCAAAAGAGTCAGACTTGAAAATAAAAGTCTAGTCCTCTCACCTTTTGTCTAGGCTTGCTAAGCTGATAGTATTTTCTCTCAACACGATTATGTTATCTGTTCAGCAAGCCGAACAACTCATCTTAGACAGTATCGAACCCCTAGAAGAAACGATGACAGTCAACCTGTTCAATTGTCTAGGGAGAGTACTAGCTCAAAATATCAAGAGTGATTTGGATTTCCCGTACTGGGATAACTCAGCGATGGATGGCTATGCAGTCCAGTATCAAGACGTTCAAAACTGCACGGGGCAAAATCCTGTCTCTCTAAAGATAGTAGAAGAGATTGCTGCAGGAAAATCTCCTCAAAAGAAATTATCTCAAGGAGAAGCAGCGCGTATTTTTACAGGGGCAATGCTACCGGAAGGCGCTGATACAATTGTAATTCAAGAAGAATCTCAGCAACAAGGCCAGCAAGTTCTAATTTTATCTTCTCCTAAATCAGCAGGAGCTTTTGTCAGAAAAAAAGGAGAATTCTATCAAGCTAAAAGCCCTCTATTAAATGCAGGGAAAAGATTAACCCCTGGGGATATTCCTCTTTTAGCCCTAGCTCAATGTACTGAATTAGAGGTCTATCGTCGCCCTAAAGTGTCCATATTCTCCACAGGAGATGAATTAAGAAAACCTGGAACAGTTCTTCAAGCAGGAGAAATCATTGATTCTAATCAATATGCCTTAGCAGCTTATGTTCAAGAACAAGGAGGAGAACCCTTATGTTTAGGAATTGTCCCTGATCAGGTTGACCAATTGCGTCAAACCATGCAATTAGCTATTTCTAGCGCTGATTTGGTCTTCTCAACAGCAGGGGTATCTGTAGGAGATTACGACTATGTAGAGAGAATTTTAGAGGAACTAGGGGGGCAGATCTTGATTAGTTCTGTAGCTATCAAACCTGGTAAACCTTTGAAAGTTGCTAGTTTTGCTAATGGAACGCTTTACTTCGGTATTCCAGGTAATCCGGTCTCAGCTTTAGTGACTTGTTGGCGATTGATAACACCTGCTTTGAAAAAATTAGCAGGAGAATTAAGCAATTGGACTCCCCAGTTTATTCTAGCCCGAACAGAATCTTTACTACTCTCTGATGGAAAAAGAGAAACTTATCTTTGTGGAGAATTAAACATAATTCAGGGTAGGCTTGAATTTAATTTGACTCAAGGAAGTCAAAGTTCAGGTAATTTAATCCATTTAGTTAATACTAATGCTCTAGCTATTTTACCCATAGGCTGCCAAAAAATAGCAATTGGTCAAGAAGTTCTGGTGATATCTCTGTGATGCCCTTAAATTAAGGTAAAATCTCTAATACTACCTTTTTGAGGTAACAGCACTAACGTTAAGTGTTCAGTGCTACAATCCGTCAAAATACAATCTAAAACTCGATAAGA
>CASBQB010000022.1 GCA_949127655.1 Chroococcales cyanobacterium PMM_0086
CAAATCCGTTGATAGCTACTCTAATCACTGCGTCTTGCCCTCTATGCGTTAGCTGAATAGATTAAAAAAATATTAATGCACCCAATCATACCGTAAAGAATGGTCTGATTGATCCTTTCTTGAATAAATTCTTAAGAAACTAATTTGACTTTTCCAATGTCTATGCAGTTAAGATTGCATTCTGCCATAAAATCTAGATAGTTATGTCAAAATATACACAACATCAAGGGCAATAAAGTTGAATATTGTGGTGTGTCAGGAGATATCGAGGTGAAAAAGGTTGATTTTGGTGGCAGTCCCTTCCATTTCATTGGCATTGGAGGTATTGGAATGTCTGCTTTGGCCTATATTTTAGCTAAACGTCAGTTACCAGTCTCAGGTTCTGATCTGCGCTCTAGCAATATCACAGAACGCCTACAGTCAGTCGGGGCGCATATTTTTAATGCTCAAGAAGCTGAAAATTTAGAGTTCTTTAATCTCCAGCAAGATGAACCTAAGTCAGTTTTAGTTGCTCAGAGGAGAAGAGATAAACAATTCAAGTCGCAACCTTTTAACAATCTTCCTCAGATTATCTGTTCAACAGCAATCTCTGATCATAATTTGGAGTACAAAGCAGCCCAAGAACTAGGCTGTCCGATCTTCCATCGGTCTGATATTTTGGCAGCTTTAATTAAAGAACATCAAAGTATCGCAGTGGCGGGAACACATGGGAAGACAACCACAAGTAGTCTAATTGGCTATGTTTTATTAAAAGCTGGTTTAGATCCAACTATTATTGTCGGGGGAGAGGTGGATGCTTGGGAAGGTAACGCCTATCTAGGTTCTGGTCCATGGTTGGTGGCCGAAGCAGATGAGTCAGATGGTTCTCTGGCTAAATATGCCCCCACGCTGGGGATTATTACTAATATTGAGTTAGATCATCCAGATCATTATCAAGATCTCGCTCAAGTGATAGAAACTTTTGAGGCTTTTGCCCAAAAATGTAAAACCCTCATAGTCTGTTTAGATTGTCCAACCAGCAGAAATCTCCCTAAGCCTTACCTATCCTATAGTTTAGACCCAAATAGCCAAGCAGATTACACAGCCACAGATATTTTTTATCACCCAGAAGGCAGTGTAGCCAAAATTTGGGAAAAAGGTGTTTTACTGGGAACCCTAGAATTACGCTTACCAGGAGAACACAACATCAGTAATGCTCTAGCAGCTATAGCAGTAGCTAGATACTTACATCTAGACTTTACGGTGATAGCTTCGGCTATGGCTACTTTTATAGGGGCTAAACGCCGTTTTGAGTTAAAGGGTGTTGTGCAAGGAATAACTTTAATAGATGATTATGCTCATCATCCTAGCGAAATTCAAGCAACCCTCTCTGCAACCCGTTCTAGGTTAGCCTCATTACCAAACAAACGCATTGTCACCGTTTTTCAACCCCATCGCTATAGCCGCACAGCTAGATTTTTAGCTGAGTTTGCTACTGCCTTTTCTGATACTGATTTAGTAATTCTGACCGATATTTATTCTGCAGGTGAACCTAATTCAGAACAGATCCGGGGTGAAGATTTAGCAAAAGCGCTCAGGGAGCATCACCCCTGTGTCTATTACCACCCACAACTCTCTTCACTCAGTAAGTTCCTACAAACTATTTTACAGTCGGGGGACTGGGTACTTTTCTTAGGAGCAGGAAATTTGAATCAGGTCATTCCTGAACTACTGGCTGCCTATACAATATAAATGCTATAAATCTCTGAACAATTATGACCCTATCTCTGATTATTCCTTCTGCTTCACCAAAAATAAAAGCTAATGTCAGTTTAGCTGAATTAACCTCTTACCGAATAGGTGGACAAGCTCAATGGTATGCTTCAGTACGCTCTCAAGAAGAACTAGAAGAGGTCTTTCAATGGTATGCTAAGCAATCTTTACCCTTGACCTTTTTGGGGGCTGGTTCTAATCTGTTGGTTAGTGATGAAGGGTTGCCAGGGTTAGTGCTGAGTAGCCGTCATCTACGTTACTATAATTTCGACCCCATTCAAGGAGAAGTAACAGCCTCTGCAGGTGAACCTATCGCCCGTATAGCTTGGCAAGCAGCCAAATTAGGCTGGAGTGGGTTAGAGTGGGCTGTAGGTATTCCAGGCACGGTCGGCGGGGCTGTGGTGATGAATGCCGGGGCACATCAAAAGTCTATTGCTAATGTTTTAGCCAGTGCAAAGGTAGCCACTCTAAACGGCAGCCTAGAAACTTTTAGCCCCGAAGACTTCCAATTTAGCTATCGCTCTTCTATCTTACAACAAGAACCAAGGATGGTTGTAGAGGCAACCTTTAAGTTACAACCGGGTCTAGATAGAGTAACTGTCATGGAAACAACTAATAAAAATCTTCAGCAACGCAAAAACTCCCAACCCTATGATCGTCCCAGTTGTGGGAGTGTTTTCCGTAATCCTTCACCTCAAGCTGCAGCAGGTTGGTTAATTGAACAGATGGGTCTTAAAGGTTATCAAATTGGCGAAGCTCAGGTTTCTCTGCGTCACGCTAATTTTATTATCAATCGTGGCAAAGCCAGGGCAGAAGATGTCTTTAGACTCATTTGTTATGTTCAAGAACAAGTTAGAAATTACTGGTCAATTTCTCTCGAACCTGAAGTTAAAATGTTGGGTGAATTCCCCGTGCTTTAAGTTGTTAGAAAAAAGCATTTAAAAATTTTCTATTACTTCAGTTTGGGCTACAAGTATTTGTTTAATCCCACTCTCAGCTAAATCGAGAATTTTATTTAATTGCTGACGACTAAAAGTACCTAATTCACCTGTACCTTGAACTTCTACTAATTCTAAATCACCTGTCATCACAACATTAAAGTCAACTTCAGCTTGAGAATCTTCTACATAGTTAAGATCTAGGAAAAGTTCTCCTTCTATTTGTCCTACAGAAATAGCTGCCACTGATTGACGCAGGGGAGATTCTAATAATTCTCCCTGTTTAAGCATCTTTTTAATAGCCAGTGCTAGGGCTACATAGCCCCCTGTAATAGCTGTTGTGCGAGTTCCTGCATCTGCTTGTAGAACATCAGCATCAATAATAATTGTTCTCTCGCCTAACAATCTTAAATCCAGAGTAGCCCTTAAACTTCTCCCGATTAGCCTTTGAATCTCTTGAGTACGTCCAGATAGCTTCATAAACTCTCGTTCTTGCCTTTCTGGGGTTGCTCCAGGTAGCATACGATACTCTGCTGTAAGCCAACCTTTGCCAGTTCCTATTAGAAATTTAGGTACATTGGGTTGAATACTCACAGTGCACAATACTTTAGTATTATCACAGTGGGTCAGCACAGAACTCACCGAAAAGGCTGTAAAATCAGTTTGAAAATGCAAAGGGCGAATGTTTGTCGCCAGACGTTGATCAGGACGTTGCCAAGCCATAAAAAGAGTTAATCTAAGGTTTTAAAAAGGTGCGTCTTAGAAACGCAACGCACCTTAACAAAGTAAATTAGAGGGCACCTGCGTTAGCTAGTCCCAGAATGGCACCAGCACCCAGGATATGACCTAAACTGGCCGTTCCTAGAACTGCAGGCCAACCAAAACCACCAAAGAGAGCAGGTACAGGGGTAGCGGGGCCTGCATTAGGATATTTAATAGTAAATTTTCCAAAAGCAATTGCTATAATGTTGGCGGCAATCATCACAATAGCCATTTTGGGACTCCACTCTACAGTTGTGGGAAGGGCAGCTAAAAGCAAATTAGATAACATCATTTATCTGGTCTCCAATAAGTGAATTGAGTTCTCAAACGGTCTCATCTTAAGGCCTAATCTTCACCCTTTATGACAACCCTTTGCAATACTTAACTTGAGCCTTGCTGCTCTCTGATTCTGGTAAGATAACTTGGAGTTGGTTCTCCATTGAGACGACAAGCTTCTAGATCTACCGATAAAATATCTCCTCCCCACAAGACTAGATCTCGAATCTTGGTTTCTCCTCGATCAGGTTTCCAGTCAGGACTCTGTAAAATACGACTTGCATCCACCACAGCACCCTCAAATAAATGTCCTATACAGAAGTAAATATCTTGTAGGATGAGGGCAACAGAGGGGCGATGTAGTTGTCCTCTAGAGTTAGGACTTCTTGCATGATAATGAGCGCGGGGAAATAAACCATAGAGATTTTTTAAAGAGGCTGAGATTAAAAATTCTTCTTTCAGTATTGTTCTTTTAAATGTACCTACTGAGATCCGACAGTCTACCTCTTGTAAAAGGGCAGGTGCTAACATTGTTTTGAACCTAATGGGATTAAGCGATGTATTGGGATACTCTTTTAGGGGCAATGTATCTGCATCGATAATCTGCATTCGGTGATCTAAAATCGAGGTTACTCCCTGTTTTTGCACAATTTCTGCTAGAGAAAAAGCAGAACAAACTCCTTCAACTAATAAAATTTCTGCATGAGGATTGACCTTTCTCAGTCCATCTAAGACTTTTTTTAAGACTTCTAAATTGACTGTGACTGGCGAAGGAGTTGGATAGCCTAAGTTAGGTTTAACCAGAATCCGTTGAGCCTTAATTGCCGAATTTGGCGGCTGATAAAGGAAGTTTTTCACATTTGAAGAGAAAGTGGTAGAAGTCATACACTTTTAGCTTGATCAGTCCTAAATATTTCGATAATCGGGATGAGAATTGCCGCGACAATTCCTGCACCAAAGCCATTATTGTAGAGGTTCAAGCCTCCATGTAGCACCCCTACACTTCGTACGACTGATGAATGTAAAAATCCAGCTACTATTCCCCAGATTAAGCCATACTTTCCTGCTATTGGAGCTAAAGTAGTGCCAAATAAGGCAGCTAATAACATTGAAGGGTCATGGGCGTTTCCTTGTTTAACTGAAGCTCCTAAATAGATTCCTATCAATATAGGTAAGATATTTTTAGGGTGCTTACCAAGGGCGGAAAACCCAACCACGGTGAAAATACCTCCCATAGTAGGACCATTTAGATCACCCCCAATTAGTAATATATATAACGTAGCAATAAAACCATTAATACCCATATTAATTAGGGAAGCACCAAAGCCTGTCAAGAGGACAAAATCTGTCACCAGTTGACCAGAATATTCTAAAATTTGTTTGAATTTTCCCCAGGGTTTTTTCTCTAAATAGATTCCAGTAATTAACATCGAAGAAAACAGTAAAAATAAATAGGCACCTAATATTTTATTGTTACCTCTTGTCCAGATCATTTGAGGTTCTGGTATAATTCCATAAGAATTTAATATTGATACAACTATCGTTCCAACAATTCCTGCTGTAAATCCCATGTTGTATAAGTTGAAGCCCTGATGCACTTTTAATAAGTGTGCTGAGACAGGGGGCAAAACAAACCCGATAGCTAGACTGATTGCAATTCCTAGCGGAACTCTGATCAATACCAGAGATTTTGTACTAAATAAGATTTCACTCATTACAGGAGCTAGTGCAGTTCCGAAAAAGGCTGCATAAATTACCTCGGTAAAGCTTTTCTTTTTGATTCTGGCGTATAAACATACTCCTAAAACAATAAACCAGACATTAAAGAGGTTTTTTCCAAAAAAAGCAAATCCAGCAACAGTAAATAAGCAAGCAATTGAGAAACCATTAATTGATAACTTTACCTGATGAAATATAAAAATAATAATCAGTGTTAGAGAACCTGAATTGACTAAGGCTGCGCCTAGACCACCAATCCCTATATAATCACTAATGAGAGTATCAGGTGATGCAATAATCTTTTGGATACCTCCGATGATTTCTGCGGGTGTATTAACCAAAAAACCGAAGACAATCAGTGAGGTAGCATAGATCGCTAGAATTAAAAGTTTGTTCTTATCTGATAATTCCTTTCTGGGTTTAACTTGTGGATAGTTCATTATTGATTTATGATTAACTCATCATCCAATTGTTGCCCGTTTTGATATCTACAACTAGAGGAACTGTTAAACTAACTGCATTCTCCATAATAGATTTAATTTGAGGTTGCAGTATTTCTAACTGTTCAGTTGGCATTTCTAAAACTAATTCATCATGCACTTGTAGTAATATTTTAGCCTGAGATGATTTTAACAGACTATGTAATTTGACCATAGCAATTTTAATAATATCGGCGCTTGATCCTTGAATTGGTGCATTAGCAGCGCCTCTTAACATTTGAGCTTCTTCATAATTCACTTTGACATTTTCTAAGGAGAATATATCTTCAGCCATTCCTCGATATTTACCTAGTCCTGATTCTAGAAAATTAAAGTAACGTCTTCTTCCTAAAATAGTTGTGACATAACCTTGAATAACTGCCTCTTTTTTAGTCTGTTCTAAGTAATCAAAAATACGAGAATATTTTTCTCTATATTTGTCGATAAATTCTCGGCTTTTTTGCAAGCTTAAATGTGATTCCCTGGCGAATCTTTGCGCCCCCATACCATAGATTACCCCAAAGTTAATGGTTTTACCTAGATTTCTCTCTTCTGGAGTGATCTCATCTTTCTCAAAAAGAATTTTTGCTGTTACTTTATGGACATCTTCACCCTGTCTATAAGCTTCTAATAAAACAGGTTCTTGGGTTAAATGAGTGAGAATTCTCAGTTCTATTTGTGAATAGTCTGCTGAAACAAGTATCCAGTCTTTTTTAGGAATGAAAGCTTGACGAATGCGTCTTGAAAATTCGGTTCTGATGGGTATATTTTGTAAGTTAGGATGAGAAGAAGAAAGACGACCTGTGGAGGTAACAGTTTGATTAAAATCAGTATGTATGCGTTGAGTCTTACTATCAATTAGCTTAGGTAAAGCATCTATATAGGTTGATTTGAGTTTGGAATAGGTTCTGTAATGTAAAAGATGATCAATGATTGGATGATCTCCTTGCAATTTTTCTAAAATAGTCTGATCTGTAGAATAGCCTGTTTTAGTTTTACGAGTTTTCTTAGTGTCTAATTGGAGTTTTTCAAAGAGAATCTCACCTACTTGTTTAGGAGAATTGATGTTAAAAGGTTCTCCTGCAGCTTCATAAATTGCTCTTTCTATTTCTTTTAGTTCTTCTTCTAGTTCAATAGAAAGTTGTTTAAGATACTCTACATTTAAAGAGATACCTTCTGTTTCCATATCAGCTAAAACTATCTCTAGGGGTTGTTCTACTTTAATTAAAAGCTGCTCTAATTCTGGGATCTTTTTTAACTCTGCTTTGAGTTTAGCAAATAATAAGAAAGTAGCATAAGCATCTAGTGAACAATATTGGGCTGCAATAGAAATATCTAAATCTGCTATAGTTTGGTTTTTATTGAGATTTAAGTCTTGATAATCTAAGGAAATTACCCCAATTTGATAGCGAAAACAAAGATCACTCAGTTTATGCTTTTGTTCTGGGTTGAGAACATAACTTGCTAAAAGGGTATCGAAAACAACTCCTTTTAGTTCTATTCCTTGCTGGTGGAAAATCAGACGATCAAACTTAGCGTTTTGTAAGACTTTAGGATATTCTGGCTCTTCTAGGATAGGACGTAAAGCCTTTAAAACTTCTTCTAAAGTTAAATGAGACTGTCCAGGGTGGTAGGTAGGGATATAGGCGCTATCTTCGGCTTGATTTCCCCAACAACATCCAATACCCACGAGTTTAACTTGACGTGGATTTAATCCGGTCGTTTCTGTATCCCAAGCTACGGGATTTTCTGCATCTTGCTTAGTTTTTAAAAGTTTAACTAGGTCTTCTAATTTGACTGCTGTATCAATTATTTGGGGATTGACTTCTGGAGAAGGTGTTATGACTATTGGTGTTTGTTCTGGTAGAGTAAAATTTAATTGTACAGGTTCAAAAAATTGTCCATGAAGAGTTATAACTTTTTGAAGCACTGTTTTCAATTCTAGTTTTTCTAAAATAGATTGTACATCTTTAAGCTCAAAGGTGGTCAAGTGGAAATCTTCTAATTTGAGATTAAGAGGGACATCTAAGCTGATTTTTGCTAACATCTTTGAGTGTAAGGCTTCTTGTTGACCGTCTTGTAGTTTCTTCCCAACAGCACCTTTTATTTGAGCGATATTTTGATAGATATTCTCTAAGCTTTCATATTCTTTTAAAAGAGTGATTGCTGTTTTTTCCCCTATACCTTTAACTCCAGGAATGTTATCAGATTTATCTCCACATAAAGCTTTAAAATCTACTACTTGATGAGATTTAATACCGAGTTTTTCTTCAATTTGTTCAGGAAAAAATTCTGGATATCTAGCACCTGTAGTGTTTTTGAGAGCATTGTGATCGAGATATAGAACAGAGATATTTTTTTCAGGGTTTACTAACTGAAATAGATCCCGATCACCACTAATGATTTTAACCTGATATCTAGCTTGATTACCTAACTCAGCTAGAGTCCCAAGAACATCATCAGCTTCATAGCCTGCTACACTTACTTGTTTAATCTTGAGAGCGGTTAAAATATTGTGTAAGTTCTCGATATCTAAAATAAAATCACTAGGAGTCTCCTGCCGATTAGCTTTATAAGTACTATCAGCTTCATGCCTAAAAGTGGGTTCTTTGCGATCAAAAGCAATAGCTACAGCTTGCGGTTTATAATAGGTGATTGCCTGCAGAAGAGAATTGAGGAAGCCAAAACAAACACTAGTCGGTATCCCTGAGATAGTACGCAGAGCACCCTTACGGGACAAGGCAAAGGCATAGTAAGCTCTAAAAGCTAGAGAATGCCCATCTATCAGGAGTAAAAGCGGCAAGCTATCTGCCAGAAAAACTGTATTATTCATACTTCTTATTGTAGCGGATTGATTGAATCATCAAAAAAGTTTCTGAGAATACTTGCTAAATTCTAGAAATTTTGTTATGCTAGTTAAGCGTCAAAAAAAGCCGGGATAGCTCAGTTGGTAGAGCAGAGGACTGAAAATCCTCGTGTCGGCGGTTCAAATCCGCCTCCTGGCATTACTTGTAAGGCTTTGAGACACTTCGCTAGGACCTTTACTAAAATTTATTGGGTCTCTTTGGGGCTTTTTAAGTCAAAAAATGGTGTAAAAATTTAGGTCATTTGAAATAAATTTTTAATATGCTGTATGAGTAGGGACTAAAATCCTTTTGAAGTAAATCATCATGCAAGCTAAAGAACGTAACAGTCAACTTACGGTTCGCTCATTTTTCTCAAGGTTAGACAAATGAGCTCTGAATTTGAGAGTACAGTTTAGGTGAAAGAGAATTAGCAGCAGCCCAAAGTATTAGAGTACAATATTGGAAGGG
>CASBQB010000023.1 GCA_949127655.1 Chroococcales cyanobacterium PMM_0086
CTCTCTAGTTGTTGTCCCTTCATAACCTTTAGATGCAAAAAGACGCAAAGCGGACTGGAGAATTTTTTCTCTTGTGTTGTCGTGATTCCCTGTTGGGCTTGGCAAATTTGCAGAAAGTCGCTTACGGAATAGTTCCATAACTGTTTTGGGCATATTAATTATTAGTCTACTCTGAACTAGGCTTTTTGCGTGCTCACTGAAAAAATTTCTTTTTACGTTTTTTCTTTATTATGCTATATTAAATGACGTAAGAATTGGGCTAAGCAGTCGTTGCCTCTTTTAAAAAGTAGTGCAACTCCATCTGTAGAGGCAATCCTTGCCAAGTGTGACCAGGAGATTCCTAACTAATGTCAATATTTGTCGGAAATTTACCTTATGAGGTCAGTCAAGAAGACCTCAAGCAAGTCTTTGAAGAATATGGCACAGTGAAAAGTGTCAGGCTGCCAACTGACCGCGAAACAGGGAAAGTTAGAGGTTTTGCTTTTGTGGAAATGGCTTCAGATACAGAAGAAACAGAAGCTATCAAAGGACTAGACGGAGCAGAATGGGTTGGCAGAACTCTCAAAGTGAGTAAAGCTAGACCAAGAGAAGATAAACGCAGCGGCGTTGAGTGAGATAATTTTGATCGGGGCGACAAAAAAATTATCGCAACAGCTAATCAATAATTCAATTCTGAGCAAAATAACTTGATGAAATTAAACATTGCTCAGTGGTTAGAAAATCGTTTTTGTAGTCCTGCCTATAGTGGACTTTTGTTGTTAGTATTAGCTGGTTGCTTTTTTGGAGCAGCAACTAACACCCTGGCGGGTTGGTTATATGTGTTGAGCGGTTTAATGATTGCTTTACTGGGGTTAGGTGCCTTCTTACCCAGACGCTCCCTACGCAGATTAACACTACATCGCCCCCGTTTGACTCCTGTGAGTGCAGGGGATATACTAACGGTGGAAGTTGAAATAGAGAATAAGACTCCCGTGGCAGTAAGCCTACTAGAGATTTACGATATCCTACCAGAGAAATTATCAGCACCTGTAAGTAAATCAATAGAAGTCATTGCGCCAAATGACAAATATTACTGGAGATATAGCATCCAGACTCGAAGGCGAGGAATATATCATTGGCATAGTCTCAAGCTAAGGACAGGTACTCCTTTAGGATTGTTTTGGACTTCTCAAATTAAGGAAATCAAGACAAGCGCAATTATTTATCCAGAAATTATTCAGCTGTCACAATGTCCAATAGTAGATAACTTGGGAGAAGAGCAGAATAGACAACTGCTAAGTGATAAGTATTATAAAGCAGCCACAGAGGGAATTACTAAAACTCTGCGTTCTTATCGATATGGTGATCCCAGACGTTTAATTCACTGGCGTAGTAGTGCAAGGTTTGAAGAGTTTAAAGTTAGAGAATTAGAAGTGATAACCGGAGGAGAAGAGGTAATTATTGCTCTAGATACTCTGTTTAGATGGGGTGAAGAAGCCTTTGAAACTGCAGTTATAGTAGCAGCATCTCTCTACAGTTATGCCAGTCGTCGTCAATTAAATGTTAAATTGTGGTTGCCGAATCAAGGATTACTCTCTGGAAATCGTTTAATTTTAGAAACATTAGCAGGGGTTGAGATCCTAGAAGATCAACCTAACATTAATCCACCAGAAACACCGATAATTTGGCTAACTCAAAATTCCCTTACTTTAAATAATCTCAAGGACAGTAGTAGATGGCTCTTTTTCCTAGATAAAACGTTAACACAACATCCTCAGAGTACTCAAAATAGAGGAATTTTGATTGACTGTGCTTTACCTTTACAAAGACAATTACAATCTCCACTTATTAAGATTTAGTTTTTAATATAAGGGAGTGTCAAGACACCCCCTTCATAAAATCTAAATAAATCTAATGACCTGAGGAAGAATCAGTTAAAATCTCCTTCAAGACAGGAGAAAGATTTTTACTTAAACGTCCTGAACGAATGAACTCTGCATAGGTATCTGTTTCTATGTCTAAAAGTTCTTCACGTAATTGCTCTAGATCTAAAGTCCTAATTTGTGGATGTTCAGTTTGCAATTGAGTAATTTTTGCCTCAACCTCTTTTAATTTGTCTTTAACTAGCTCATATCGTTCACTGAAAACTTCTGATTTTGTGTCGATATTGTAGTCCATATTAGCCACAAAATCCATAACCCTTTGCAGGGCAACACGTCGCGCTAACAATTCTGAATATTCCTGACGAATTGGTTCATCACCTACTAGATCTAACTTTTTCAACAACCATTTAGTGGTGATACCTTGAACGAGTAAAGTAAAGAGAACGACCCCGAAAACAGTTTCAATCACCTCAGACCTACCAGGTAAAATAGCAGGTACACTTAAAGCTAGAGCAATCGAGATAGAACCACGTAATCCCCCCCACCAGAGGACAGTCTGTTCTCTAAAATTGATATTAGGTTGACCGAGCCAATTACTCAGATTTGACAGACCATAAATAACTAAGGCGCGACTTAATAGAGTAGCGACTATTGTTATAAAAATTAACTCACTATTGTCAGCTAGATTAGAAAGATTAACTTGCGCACCAATTAGCAAAAAGACAATTGAATTGACCACAAAAGCCAAGAAATCCCAAAACTCAGACACTAACAGACGAGTGCGAGGGGTCATGCCTACTCTAGAGCCAAAGTTACCCAGAATTATACCCACGATCACCACCGCAATAACGCCAGAACCGCCTAGTTCTTCAGATAATACATAGCTTCCATAGGCGGAGACAAGTGTAATAGACTGTTCAACCAGTGGTATCTCAAAGCGTTGGGTTAAGAAGGAAAGACCAAAACCCAATACACAGCCAACAGCGCTACCAACACCCACAAAAACTAAAAAGGCAGCTAGAGTATTAGAAATTGAGAAAGGCTCGACACTAAAGGGTAGTTGCACCAAAATAACAAAAGCAACAACAGCTACCCCATCATTAAAGAGACTTTCTCCCTCCATTAGTACAGTAAGGCGTTTACTAGCCCCTACTTCTCGAAATAATGCTACAACAGAAACAGGATCTGTAGTACAAAGACTGGCACCAATAAGTAAACAAATAGGTAAAGGTAAATTAGTAAATTGTTCCAGACCCAAAGCAATCACAGCAATAGAGGCTAAAACGCCCCCAACAGCGAATAGAGTAACAGGAACCCCATTGGCTTTTAAATCCCGCCAACGAACGTTCCAAGCCGCTTCAAATAGCAGGGGTGGTAAAAAGATTTCTAAGATTAATTCAGGAGAAAGAGTGATAAACCGGATATTAAACAAACTCAGTCCTAAGCCAACAATAACCAATAAGAGAGTATAGGGAATTTGGCGAGCCCAGCTAAAAATGCGTGAAACTGTAGCTACACTGAGAGAAACAGTCAAGACAAGTAGGAATTGCTCGAGATTCTGTTTTATGCTTTCGTCAACTGATGCAGCAATTGTCATTCAATACTCCTCAAATGGTTTTAAAATTGAGACAGCGATAGGGTTTAGCTTGTGAAAATATCCTCGTCAGAGTCCAAGGGACAAGATTTAACGATAGTATCTGGACTAGATGCTCAACAACTAGATAATATCAAAGCTCACTTAGATCTTATTCTAGTGGCTTTAGAAGCTTTAGCCAAGATTGGTTCTGAGTCTATTCTACAAGCAGCCCAAGCCTTAGATTTAGAAAAGGTGATAGTAGATAGAGTAGGACTTTGGCGACTTCGCCAAGCTAACCCCTTGCGTAAAAGTTCCAGTGGACGCAAAAAACTGGATGTAGAAGAGGCTAGATCTTTAGTTCTAATTATCTGTTATTTGGCTAAAGAATATCAGGAGTTGATTCGCCGTGCTGTCACCTTACTAGAACAGGTGACCAACCAACAAAAAGAACCTCATAAAATAGCCCTATTGGGGGATTACCTAGATACCTTTAGTAACCTTTATGAAAATCGTATGGAAACAGAAGAACTGTTAAACTATGATCAGTTATCTCAATTAGCTTTAAAACTCCTAGTTGATTTGTTGTTTTATAGTACTTATAATGGTCATCGTCGTCTCTGGCTAGCTCTGTTGGACTATTCTAATCCAGTCTTGTAAATATGTTCTCTAAACAAGTGCCTCTAAAACGTTATACCCCGCCCACTTGCACACTAGAAATATGGGCAAAGAATCGTACTGAATTATGGAGTATAACGAACTCTTCTGATCGAGAGTTGCGTTTTGAACTTTATTTTGATGATCCCAGATTATCAGAAGAAGAACAGGTGACTATAGGCGGTAAGCAATCAGAACTTGAATTACTCTCTGAGGTAGTGATTAACTATGTACACCACTTTTTAGCGCAGTCCATGAATCGTCAAAATCAGGGGTTTTCGCCTTTAAAAAAAACCCGTAAAGTTAGTTCTAAAAACTCACCAGTTATAGCTAATCAAGGACTATTGTCACATCAATTGCTCTTTGGTAATTTAGATGCTTCTAAACCAGCAGTGACCTTGAGTGCTTCACAACTTTTTGATCTCCTTGACGCGTTGGAACAGTATCAAGAAGAAGTGCAAACCCTATTCAATCCATCATCTCAGACGAAGAGAAAATCTTCGATAATAGCTTTACTGAGCGGAGTTATTTTAGCTTTGTCTGCTTTAAGTCTCTATCTATGGCGAGGTCTAGATCCAAAATCTAACTTTGGAAGTCAAATTGCGCAGGAAAACCGAAGTAACCGTCCTCCAATCAATCTTCTACCTGTAACCCCTCCACTCTCTTCACCTAAGAGGAGATTGCCTGTACCCTCTCCGCTAATCTCCTCGGATTTAGCTAAACGTCAGACTTTAAAAACACCTTCAGTAGTAGTAGTTCCTTCAATCTCACCCAGTCCCACTAACAGCTTACAGCCAAACCCAAATAACCCAGTTATTCAAGTCTATCCCTCTTCAACTCCAAACAAGGCTCTTCCACCTGTAACCACTGCTGTAGAACCTTCAGAAAATTCTCAAAGTCTAGAAATTGAACCAAAATCTCTAAAAAATAATTCTACCTCCTCTTCTAGAGACGTACTGGTTGCCCCCCCATTAGTTCCACTGGATCGCACAGAACCAAAACCATCCTCTCTCTTGGATACAATCCCCCAAGTACAAGAAGCAAGAGAATATTTTGAGCAAAGGTGGAAAGTTCCCAATGGATTGACACAAACGCTAGAATATCGCTTACAAATCAATCCTCAAGGTTCAATCTCTCAAATTACTCCTTTAGGAAGATCGGCCAGTATTTATTTAGACAGAACTTCTATGCCTTTATTAAATGAGCCTTTTGTTTCACCTCTGACCAACCAAGAAACCGCTACAATACGTCTAGTCCTATTACCTGATGGAAAGGTCAAAACTTTTCTAGAATAAAACTCACTTTTTCGAGTTAATCTTAGACAATATTCAACCATTATTACTAAAAGATGCTACATTGTCAGTTCCAAATGATTTAGATTCACATACCTACCCTTTATTCTTAACTCCTAGTCTAATGACTCCTGTGCCTATTCCTCGTAAGGTCTCTACCAATAGGGAAATCACTCAAATTAGCAATACGAAAGAACTAACTTTGATTTCAGCGCTCAAAGAACTTGTTGCTAGTCTCTACAGAGAGCAAAATAAAATTCAAAATCTCTTAAGTTCCCTAGGTTTTGCCCTTCGTAGTTTTAATAATCTTAATCAGTTTTTAGAATTAGCTCCCTTAATGTCAGCCCGTGTAACCGATGCTGATGGAAGCGCGTTATTATTATTTACTCCTCAAGGACATATTCGTCTAGAACATTTACATGGACAAGATCCCAAAAATACAAGAGAGGTTCGTCAAGTTCTTGAACAGGTAACCCGTCAAATTAATCAAGATAAAAATCTTAAAGAAACTCATTCCTTGACAACCCTTCTAGATGGCCTTCTTAGACAGGTTTTACGTACAGGTATTCGCCTGTACAGCACCCCAATCTTAGTTAAAAATATAGAGAGGGGAAGAATTTATGTTTTTAGTAGCGACCCAGAGTATATCTGGACACAAACTAGACGCAAATTGCTCCACCTTGTCGCGGATCAAACTGCAGTAGCTATTTCTAACAATGAATTGACAGTAGATCTAAGAGCTAGAGAACGTCAAGATAAAGAAGTAGAGATTGCTTCAGAAATTCAACGTCGTCTCTTACCTCGTCGCTGTCCCACCATCAAAGGTATTCAGATTGCCGCAAGTTGTCGGACAGCAAATAGAGTAGGAGGGGACTACTATGACTTTATTCCCATCAATTATGACCAATATAGAGAAAAAGGAGAAGACATCTCACCAGAAGTTCCCTGGAGTATCGTCATTGGGGATGTTATGGGAAAAGGGGTTCCTGCTGGGTTAATTATGACGATGACTAGAGGTATGCTTAGAGCGGAAGTTCTAAACCGTCATACTCCAGCTAAAATATTACAACATCTCAATCGAGTAATGTATTGTGATCTAGAGAATTCACGTCGTTTTGTTACATTGTTTTATTCAGAATATGATCCTCTAACTAAGATACTCTCCTACAGTAATGCAGCACATAATCCCCCCCTACTTTGGCAAGCTGCTACACATGAAATAGTCCGTTTAGATACAAGTGGGGCTTTAATTGGTTTAGATCCTCATTCTGATTATGAAGATGCTCAAATTCAACTAGCTTCAGGTGATACTCTGATTTACTATACAGACGGTTTAACAGAGGCAGCCAATCAACATGGTGATCGCTTTGAAGAGGATAATCTTTTACGGATTTTTGCACATTCTTGTAGACACCAGACCCCACCCCAAGTTACCTTAGACACTCTTTTTAAACAAGTTGAATCTTTTCTTGGGCCAGGAAATCAAAACACTGATGATATGACAGTTGTGATTATACAGGTAGAATGATTCCATAACTTGTCCTCAACCTCTATCTAGAATGAACATTCTCATCTCAAATAGTTTATCAGTTCTGTATCTAGCAGCACTCAGTAAAGACCTAGATATAATGGCTCAATTTCAAGATGCCTTTAACCACTTTATCAAGTCTGGTCAGGTTTGGGCTATGTTAATTGGCTTTGTTTTAGGTTATCTTTTTAGAAATTTCACTGCTTATTAATTACTTACAACTTTATCTACTGTGACTAAAGATACAACATGGAGCGCTCGTTTTGAAGGAAGTCTACATCCAGCCATCGCCCTATTTAATGCGAGTATAGGCTTCGATATCGAACTGATCGAGTATGATTTAACGGGCTCTTCTGCTCATGCCTTGATGTTAGCCCATACAGGCATTATCTCTCAATCTGAAGCAGAAGAAATTGTCGCCGGATTAGAACAAATTCGTCAAGAATATCGTCAAGGTCAGTTTAATCCAGGTGTAGAACAGGAAGACGTTCATTTTGCAGTCGAAAGACGACTGACTGAAATTATCGGGGATGTGGGGAAAAAACTGCATACAGCCCGTTCTCGTAATGATCAAGTTGGTACTGACATACGACTTTATCTACGTGACCAAATTAAGCAAATTCAGCAAAAACTTAGAGATCTTCAAGGTATCTTAGTTAAGCAAGCAAGTGCTCATGTAGAGACCCTCATCCCAGGTTATACGCACCTACAACGCGCTCAACCGATCAGTTTAGCCCACCACTTCCTAGCCTACTTTCAAATGACCCAGAGAGACTATTTAAGGCTAGGAGAAATCTATGCTAGAACCAATATCTCACCTCTAGGTAGTGGAGCATTAGCAGGAACAACCTTTCCCATTGACCGCCATTACAGCGCATCTCTTTTGGGGTTTGAGGGGGTCTATGCTAATAGTCTAGATGGAGTCAGTGACAGGGACTTTGCCATAGAATTTATCAATGCAGCTAGTCTGATTATGATGCACTTAAGTCGTTTAAGTGAAGAGCTTATTCTCTGGTCTTCTCAAGAGTTTAACTTTATCCTGCTTAAAGATAGCTGTGCTACTGGTTCTAGCATTATGCCTCAGAAAAAGAACCCCGATGTACCTGAACTGATCCGAGGTAAAGCTGGGCGCGTTTTTGGGCATCTGCAAGCCCTTCTGGTAATTATGAAAGGATTACCTTTAGCCTATAACAAAGATCTCCAAGAAGATAAAGAAGCGCTCTTTGATACTGTTAAAACTGTGAAAGCTTCCCTAGAAGCAATGACTATTTTACTAGAAGAAGGGATAGAATTTAAGAGCAACAGATTGGCAGAAGCAGTCAATGAAGACTTTTCTAATGCCACGGATGTAGCTGATTATTTAGCTCAAAAAGGCGTTCCCTTCCGCTCAGCATATAACTTAGTTGGAAAAGTTGTCAAAGTCAGTCTAGCAGCAGGTAAATTGCTCAAAGACTTAACCCTAGAGGAGTGGAAACAGGTACATCCTGCCTTTGAAGAGGATATATATCAAGCAATTACCCCTAAACAGGTAGTAGCAGCACGTAATAGTTATGGTGGGACGGGTTTTGAGCAGGTTCGCTCTCAATTAGAAAATGCGATAAATCAACTTAAAGACCCTCAGTAAGCTTAGTTTAGGCTAAATATCATGCAGCGCGCTTGGCATTTTATCAAATCAGTAATGGGGGTGATCTTCCGTCATCCCATTACAGGAACTACAATTATTGCTCGACTGTCCGATCAAAGAATTGTTTTAATTAAGCGAAGGGATACAGGACAATGGGGTTTACCAGGAGGATTAATCGACTGGGGAGAGGATATCACCACTGCAGCTAAGCGAGAACTTGCTGAAGAAACAGGTTTGGAGTTGTTAAAAATTGACCGTCTGGTGGGAGTATATTCTTCTTTTGAGCGAGATCCCAGAGTGCATTCTATTTCTATCTTAATTGAAGCTCAAGCTCAAGGTAATCTCTTGAGTAAAGATGTTAATGAGGTATTAGAGGTTCAAGCCTTTTTACCTCAAGATCTGCCTTTGGGTAATCTTTCTCATGATCACGATCAACAATTACAAGATTATTTACAAGGACTGACAGTTTTAAATTAAACTCTTCGGTAAGCTAAAATCATAATTGTTTAACCCAGCTTTGAGCCTAAAAAATACTTAATCTATGCCATTAGATCCCCCTTCGGCAATCCCCTCTCCTGTTTCCCCAATGCTTATTCCTACCCTTAATCTGACGGGATTTATGACATCTTGGATTGATCCCTATACTCAAGCATTTATTGAGTTTGCCGGTAATGCGCAAGGGCCAGTCCTCGATATTGGTGCAGCTTACGGAATAGCAACTTTAGCCGCTTTAAATACAGGTGCTCAGGTGATCGCCTGTGATCCAGATGAACGACATTTACAAATTTGCGCAGAACGTGCACCATCTGAACAAAAGAATCGTCTTCAACTTTTGCAAGGTTCTCTACCCGATCAAATAGACATAACCAAAGAAAGCATAGGCGCTATCATCTGTTCTAGGGTCTTGCATTTTTTAACAGGAGATGAAATTGAGCAGGCAGTTTATAATATGTTTAATTGGCTACTTCCTGGGGGTAGAGTATATCTAATTGCTGATACTCCTTATAGTGGCTTTTTAAAATCTTTTGTTCCTATCTATCAAAAAAGAAAAAGTCAAGGCGAGGCTTGGCCTGGACAGATAGACAATTTTTCTCAATTTATGCCTCCAGAATTAGCACCCAATCTACCTCAATTTTTCCATACTTTAGAACCAGATACCTTATCCCCTCTCTGTGAAAAAGCAGGGTTTATCGTTGAAAAAGCAGGTTTTATTGCTCGTATTGATTATTTGCCAGATGCACAGATTGACGGTAGAGAAGGGGTGGGTATTATTGCGCAGAAACCTTAACTAGGTATTTTAAAGCTTCTACTAACGTAACCCTAGAACGGACAAAGCAACCTTTCCCTTTTTCTCCTAATAACCATCCTGTAACTTGCTCGGAAGTTTGCCACATTTGAAGATGTTTCACAGGCGGATCAGCATAAAAACTGCTTGTTCCTCCACCCAATAGATGGGATGTCCAATGTGTATAATAATCACAACTTAAGCGATAGATAGGGAAATTACCAATTAAAGGAACACCCCATCCATCAATAGCTATTAAGCCTTTTATTGTATATCCCCATTCTTGTAAGACTTTAGCAGTACCTATTGCCCCGACTACTCCTGCACTAAAAGCAATGATCAATAAGTTATTAGAAAGACTCGCTTGATGTTCTTTGACAAAGATTAATTGATTGAGCGTACAAAAAGCGGGTTGCTCCTCATAGACTAAAAGAGATTCTGTTTTAAATATCTTAATCAAGTCTTCTGTTAGTTCTCTCTTGTGGATACCTGGGAAAATAAGGTAAGAAGTATTTAGGGGCAATTTAATTTGCTTTTTTTTGGTTGCTAAGCTATTATACCTTGGTATTTAACCTTAATTTGCCCCTTAAAAATTTATGAAGCTTTATTATTGGGACGGTAATAACTTTGGAGATAAACTAAATCCTTGGCTTTGGTCTCAGCTGTTACCAAACTACTTTAATGATGACACAGAAATTGCCTTTTTAGGTATCGGAACCCTGATTAATGATACATATATTAGAATAAAAAAAAATCTCGCCATAAAATTATTTTTAGTACTGGTGCTGGCTATGAAAATCAACCTTTTAGCTTAGATGAGTCTTACAAAATTTATTGCTTGAGAGGACCTTTATCAGCAAAGAAACTAGGAGTTTCTGAAACCTTAGCTATTACAGATGGAGCATTATTAGTTCGGGATTTTTTTGATTATGCTAGTTACCAGAAAAAGTATAAGTTCGCTTATATGCCACATCATCAACCAGCAGGAGAAGGTTGGGCTTTAGCTTGTCAAAACCTTGGATTTTGTTATATTGATCCTGGTTGGTCAGTAGAAAAAATATTATCATTGCTGGCTGAAACTGAAATCTTACTAGCAGAAGCAATGCACGGTGCTATTATTGCCAACGCTTTTCGCGTTCCCTGGATTCCTATTGGTACCAGCCCTAAGATTCTATCATTTAAGTGGGAAGATTGGTGTGCTTCTTGTGGAGTTGAATACAAACCCCGTTTTATTGAGCGATTGCATCACCCCATAAAAAAGAACGATCTTTTGTCACCCCTTAAAATTGTTCTAGATTGGACAAGACAAAAAAGTGCAGCTCAACAATTACTTAGTATTACTAAGACGGCTCATCCTAGTTTAAGTGCTGAACACAAGCTTAATGAGTGTTCTGCCAAACTCTATGAAAAACTTGAGTTATTTAAACAAGATTGGAAGGAAGGTGTATTTACTTAAGTTGGAAGCATCATAAATCTAAGTGTTTTGGTCGTGCGGCGAACAAATGTGGGATGGTCATTCATCGAAAAAAACCAAGATAAGAAATTAAGAATTGTAAATTGTATCTATTCAAAAAATTTATTCAATGTTAGCTTCAAGGAAGTCGAAGATATAGGGTTGCAAAAAGCCTGCAAAGACTGTAACGAAAATGAAACTCAAATTTACTTACTTTATCAGCGTGGCATCCGTTGTCACCGTACTTTTACCTTTAACGTCAAACACTTCAGCGCAGGCAACAGGTATCGTTAATGGTGACTTTTCGAGTCCTTTAACAGTAGGTTGGAATAGTTCGGGAGATGTAGCTCTTCGGGGAACCTATGCTGGTGGTCCAGTTGCTGGTGTTGGTCAGGCTATGCTGACTAGTGCCTCATCTTCAGGACTTGATGATCCTACTAACTTCAATATTTCTGGCAATAATGTAACTCCCATAGCTGACCTAGAAACTTATCTAGGCATACCACAGGGAACCCTCACTCCAGCAAATGCTATCTTCGGACCTGTAGAAGGTTCTGCCCTAACGCAGAGCTTTAGTGGTGCGGTAGGAGAGCATCTGAGTTTTAAGTGGAAATTTTTAACCAACGATACAACGCAGACAGATACTACTAATTTCCCTGGATTACAGGATGCTGACTATGCCTTCTTGCTGCTGAAAACTGCCACCACTCAACAATTGTGGACTTTAGCAGATACAAG
Organism: Chroococcales cyanobacterium PMM_0086; assembly: GCA_949127655.1. GTDB lineage: Bacteria > Cyanobacteriota > Cyanobacteriia > Cyanobacteriales > Microcystaceae > CAISPN01. The sequence goes on from CASBQB010000023.1 coordinate 12,013, forward strand.
TAGTAGTCTGTTAGGGACGGCTAACAGTGGTAGTGGTTATCAAAGAGAGACCCCTTTTCAATCTTTTAACTTCGTACTATCGACAACTGAAATTTATACGATAAGCTTTGGGGTACTAGATCAAGGAAACAGTGCCCTCACTTCCGCATTGTTAGTAAATAATGTGCAAGCTCAAGCTACAGTTCCCGAACCTAGTAATTCGCTAGCTTTACTTTTACTAGGGACAGGTTTGGGTCTGACTAAAAAGAGAAGTTTGCGCAAATAATTGTATTTAATATTGACTAGCCAACATTAATAAGTTGGTCAATTTTGTTTTTTTGCTCTCCTAGATTGGAAGAGCCTGTTTTTATTACTAATACATCAGGAGAAATTAGATCATCATGGCAGTAGATTTATCAAGTGGACAGTCAGCAGTTACCACAGATCAGTATGGTGTAACTCACTTAGTCTGGGTAGAAAACAATACCCTTTATCATGCCACCTACGATACCAATTCTGAGACTTGGGACAATGCTACAGTCATTGCCAATATCGGCAATCAGAATGTACAAAACATCCATATAGTAACTAATTCAGGATTGATCAACAATGGTCCTACTGGAGCACCAGGTATAGCTGTAGTCTATCAACAGGGAACAGATAGTAACAGCAATTTTTACTATACAGCAGCCCAATATGATCAAAACCAGAACCTACAATGGTTAAATAGCCCAGTAGCTCTCACCCAAGATCAAGTAGGCGATTTAAACCCAACAGTTCAAATCTATCAACCCACTAATAGTACTCCTGGAAGCATTTCTAACAATACAGCTTCAGTGGTGGTATTGGGTGAGAAGGTCAATGTCCAAAACCCCCCTAGTTTTAATACTCAAAGCAATCAAACCGCAACAACCCCTCAGGAAGGTACCAACATCTATGGTCAAACCTTCACAGTCAATAGTAACCAATTCACCACCCCCTCAACCACCACACCCATTGCTAACTATGCACCCGAAAACAACTTAGTTCAGAATGGGGTAGTGCAGGGATTAACCACATTTACGACAAGTGCTGCTACTCCCTCAGTTGCGACAAATGCTGCTACTCCCACATTTACAACAAATGCGGCTACTCCTCAAACAAGTGGGTATCAAGGCTCTGCGAATCAGTGGAATACTTCCTTGTTCTACAGCACTAACTTAGGTAATCAATTTGAGTTCGCGCTTCCTCCTACTGGATTTCTTAATGGGGTATGGGGATTGAGTAAAGGTTTTTTCATGCAAGGGGCAATCCGAGGTGCTGGTACATATCAAGATACAGGCTTGGTGCTTCAGACAGCAGCTAGAGGGGTATACCAGTTGGGGGGAGGGAGTGGAAGATGGAGAGACGATTTAAAAGTGACAGAAAAAACTATAGATCAAGAAAGCAGTGCTGCATTTCGAGTCTCCTTATTCGGCTCGACAATATATAAGTATGCAAGTCCCGGCTCTCTCATACCTACAAGTGAAACTAACATAGTAGGAGCTTCTCTTGGTGCCTTAATACCTATTGCGATACCGTTTCCTTATGGTGCAATTGCTAGACTTAGTTTTAGTGGTAGTCTTGGACTAGCTGCCTCTTTTAGTGGAAACCCAAACCCCAATAGTGCAGAACCACTTGTTGGACCAGTATTAGGACTTATAGGAGCGGGAGTTGCTACGGTTGCATCCGTGATGATCTTTGGAGGAGCATTTGCTGGTGGCAGAGAAACAGCTGCATATACTATTGCCGCAGCTACATTAGGTGGCATTGTAGGTTTTATAGCAGATGAAAGTGCTTATTCAAATGTGAACACAAGTGTATATGTTCCAAATTTTTATGGTACTTTCAATGGCAGGGTAGGCGAGAATTGGCTGAATGCTAACGCTCGAGTAGGATTGTTTACAACCTTCGGAATTGATTTAACGACTGGGGCAACTAATGCTTATCTTTCTTTCCCTATGTATATAGGAATAGGAGTTGGTGCTATCCAAGCTGGTTTTAGTTTTAACCCTTCTTTTAGTTTTCCTATAACTCAAGCAAACAGTTCAACTTCTTCAGTTACAACCAATGCAGCCAATGCAGTTGCAGCCTATACAAGCACTACCAATCCTTCTCTAGGAACGGCTACAGTCTCAGGGGCGATCCTGACCATAGACCTTGGCACCACATTAAATGCTCAAGATATCCCTGCATCTGGTAACTTCAGCGTTACCGAAATCACCGCACAAGGCAACACAAATACCTATCAGGTGTCCAATGTCCTGATTCAAGGTAGCAAAGTTATACTACAGTTAGTTCAGCCAATTGTTGTTTCAAGCAACACAAGCTACACTAGTATTAACTCAACAACCCCTACCATTTCAGCAAATTCAATACAAGTTGCCTATACAGGAACGACTCTACAGGATAACCAGGGTAATCAGATTGCCAACTTTGCTGATTCTGTCACCAACAACTCTCCCCAGACTCTAACTTATACCTACAATCCACTCAATGGGAATAGTGAGAATTATGCCAATTCTACAGACTTGATAGGAGCCGGTCTATATTTTGGCAGTGGTAGCGGCACAACCAACCAAGTGATTCTAGTTTTCAATCAGAACATCAGTGGGAGTCCTACCAATGCTCAATTTAGCATCCAAAGTAATGGCGTTACCTACAGTGTTATTTCATATACAATCACTAACAATACTCTGACCCTGACAACATCCAGTCCAATTGTTGTAAGAGATGCTGTAACACTCAACTATACAGGTAACGCACTAATTGGTACCAATAACAATGCAATCCTGCCTTTTACTAACTATAACGTACAAACAGCATCTACCCTCACAGCAATCAGTGCCACCATAACAGGTACAGATACAATCTCCTTGGTTTTAAATCAGGCTCTGACTTCTACACCCCCTGCCTCTGGGTTTTCAGTTCAAGGGAATAACACTAACTATACCGTCAGTAGTACTAAATATACGGGCAAGATTCTGACCCTGACCACATCTAGCTCAATTTTGGCAGGAAGTAGTGTCACAGTTTCCGCAACAGGGTACCTACAAGTTCCCGTTTCGACACCAGTTGTAACAACATCAATACTGCCCAATGTAGAAGCAGCACTAGGACAGGATAGCACTCCCTCCTTAGCACCCACATCAGCCGGTAATCAACTCCTAGCAGCTTGGATAAGTGATGCACCACCCCTTACTCCGATAGCTGGCTTTGTCCAAGGGAATCAAATATTACTTAACTTTATTGAGAATTTTAATACTGCTATCACACTCCAGAAAGAGCAGTTCACAGTGACGGTCAATGGAACTGTTATAAGTAATGATGTCTCTAATGCTCAGTTTAAGTATAGTAATGGAATACTATTAACCCTCAATAACTCAGTAGCTGCTACAGATACTGTGACGGTCAGTTATGCGTTGAATACCACGAATTCTACTGACAACCCATATCTAACCGATGCAGAAGGCACAAAACTATGGGTTCCCGCCTTTACTACTTCTTTAGCCAACTCGACAGGCAACAGCATCACTCAATCGCCTGAATTATTAGGATCAGGCTCGATAGTCCAGAGTGACGGCACCAACTTAATTACCCTGGTTTTCAATCAAATACTGAAAGGAACTCCTCTGAGTAATCAATTTACTGTCACCGTTAATGGTCAGAGCTATTCAGTAGGAAGCAATGTAACAGTGAGTGGTAATACAGTTCAGTTGACAGTTACCCCACCTACTGGAGATAATTTGATTGGACAGAGTTCACTAGTGAGAGTAGGTTACAGCAACAGTAGCACTCCTGATGACAATCTGACTGCTGAAAGTGGAGGGGCAGCAGTAGCACAATTCAGTAATTATGCTGTACAGACTGCAGCTTCAACACCCACCACCGTTGTCAAGTATGGTTTTGGACCAGTAGGAAACAGCTTTTTGTCTACTGCTAATATCATTCCAGGCACAAACGGCTTGAATTTCCATGCAGTAGCAGGTTTAGATCCTAGTAGTGGCGACAATGTTATAGTCTGGATCAATGCCGATACCAGTCAAATCCAAAGCAACTTAACTCCAGGAGAGATCTACTCTAATAATCAATCCCAGCTTATCAATAACAGTCTACAAAGTAGCAGTATTTACTATTCCATTGATAGTGGAACCAACAACACCTGGACTGTAGCCACCCCTATTGCCCTCAACCAAACAGGCTCAAACAGTCAAGTTACCCTAGGAACCGGACCCAATAATCAGTTGATGGCGGCTTGGATCAACACGCAAGTCAACAGTACAAATAATACCAGCACCTCAACCATCTACTATTCGCTGCTCAGTGGCGGAACTTGGAGCACACCACAGGTAGTTCTTTCAGGAGTGACCCCAGATCCTGTCACCGATTTAGTCATCAGTAATGTTGGTGGGCAGCCTGCCATCTTTGCTACCGAGACCCAACCAGCCTCCTACAATGAACTGACCACAGGCGAAAGTCCACTCATTTACTTCTCTCTAGACGAACCCAACGGCAGCACTACAGCCAATAATGGAGGTGCTTTAGGAGCAGCAGTTCAAGGTACTTACAATGGAACAGTTCAATCAGATGCCAATGGTGCCCTCTGGAATACTACTACCCATCAAGGTGATCCAGACCCAGCAGCCACTTTCAGCAATGGAGCATCCCTGACATCTAATGGTCTAGCAATTAGTGGCAACTCCTTTAGTCTAGATTTTTGGTTCAATGTACCTAACCTGACCCAAGGGACAATCAATCTAGCCCAACTGAGTGGTCTATTCAGCTTAAGTTTAACCAGTGCAGGAATTCTAGACCTGAATATAGCTGGAGGGGATTTAACCTCAAGTACAGTATCAGCCAATAAATGGAACTACGTAGCAGTAACATATAGCGGACAGACAAAGACAGCATCTCTATACCTGAATGGACAGCTTGCCGCTACGCAAAGTAATCTCACCTTGACTGCACCTACTAGCACCAATCTCACTTTAGCTGGCATAGCAGGTACTACAGTCTCCCTAGATGAAGTAGCCATTTATAACTCAGTTCTGAGTTACAGCAATAGTCCAACAAATCTTAATCAGATTAATCTAAGTACTATAACTGCTGCCCAGTTGCAAGAGGGACTGTTGGGTAGTAACGATATTGGCACTAAATATGCAGCCCAGTACAATGCGCTAATTCCCTCAGGACCTGACACTCAATATGCGGTTTGGAATGGCAATAGCTGGAGCAGTACACCAAATAGAATTCAACCGCTCACTCAGCCTGTTGCAACTAGTTTAAATGATGCTACTAATCCATTATGGGATATAGTCTCTAGCATTTCCAACAACTCTAATGGCTATATTACACCCAATGGCCAACCCGACTTAGAGTTCAATATTACGCTAACAGGTGAACAGAACAGTCAGATTACTGGCATTAGTATTACTAGTGGTAATCAGAGTTGGGCAGTGGGAACCAATGGAACCTCAGCCTTATCAGGTGAGCAGTTAGGGGTAGTCCAAGCGACTAAACTACTCAACCCCTTAAACCCTAATGCTAGCAGTACTTTTAGCCATTGGGTATTGGGTCAAACAGAGAATTATGAACTCTTTGTAGATAGTGGGAATTCCGCCCCGATTACTGGTGCCACCATCACTGTCTATTATGCTGATGGTTCAAGTACTCCATTCACAAATCAAAACTCTATCGCTTCCGATGCTGAAGTATCAAACATCACGACAGGTGAAGTAATAGGAACTGCCACGGTTCAAGAAAACAATGATCAGTCCCTAGCCAATATTGATTCTGGCTTCATCGTCAGTACAAATAATTCAATGATTGGCTATGTGATGGCTAGTGGAACTAACAATAACACCAACTATGTAGCAGTAGGGAATCGGGGCTATACAGATCTCTCAGGCACTGTATTAAACGGTGGCACTGTGCAAGTGCTCTTTAATAGTGGTGAGGTTCTAACCAATAATGAGACCAACCCTCTAACTACCACTGATTTAACTGGTAACCCTGATGGAGTCTTAATCACTGGACTGACAGATGCAGGAATAGCTTACGCCAATTCCTCTATCAGTTTGGCTACTGGCAATGTTTTAGGTGATGGAGGTGGGGACTTAATAATCGGTGATGCAAATAATAATACAGTCTATATCATCAAGGGGAGTTATTTAGCAGCTAACCGAGGTACAACCATCAATGTAGCTAACCTGACTTCAGCCCAAGGATATGCAATCACCGCTCCAAATACTGCAGGAACTAATGCCGCCTTTGGTTTCTCCGTAGCTGTGGGAAATTTCAGCGGAAACAGTAACCTACAGGATATTGCTATAGGTACTCCTAATCAGAATTCAGGCGAAGGAGCAGTCTATATCTATTCCTATAATGGTAGTTCAAGTAGTTTCAGCTTAGTTAACACTTTAAAGGGAAGCCCTAGTACTCAAACTAGCGAAGCTTTTGGTTATGCTCTGGGAGTCTCTCACTACGCAGGTCCTGGTACTGCTAACACCTTTAATGGCAGTACAGGTGACATCCTCTTTGTTGGTGCGCCTAATTATCAAGTTACAATCACCAATACCTGGAACGGAATCAATGGATTTTCTGGCAGTGGTCAGGCTGTTTTCCCGACTACCTCAATTTCTACAGCAGGAGCAGTCTACGGGTACTTTACCAATAACAATACATTAGACACTACTGCTGACCTGACCTTTGTTGGTCCAAGCACACCTTCATCGGTGACTGGGACAGCAGGCAACGACCTAGTAGGCAGTTCAATCACATCTGCAGATTATAATGGCGATGGAACCCAAGATCTAGCAATCGGTGCACCAAGTGGTAATGCTGGTAACGGTCAAGTCTATGTCCTCAAAGGTGGCAGCAATTGGACTACTAATACAAGTAAGCAGGACTTAGCGAGTGTCAGTGATTTAATAATAGACCAAAGTTTAGCCAACGCAAGCATTGGAACACTCGTTACTTCACCAGGCGATCTCAACAGTGATGGGATACAAGAGCTTTTGATTACGGCACCTCAAGCAGCAAATGCCACAGGACAGAGTTATCTTCTCTTTGGTGGTACTGGTGGTCTAGACTTACAGCAAACAGGACAGGTGGTAGATTTAAACCCCACAGCCAACGCTAATAAAACAGATCTGCTCCTCAATGGGTCGCAACCTTTCCAATTAGCAGGCACAGCAGCAGTAGGCGCAGGAACAGTCAATGGCAACCCTTCTCTGATTATCAGTGCACCTAATGCTAACCAACTCTACACAGTCTATGGTCATCCTTGGTTAGCTGATGATGGTAGTCTCAAGCTGAGTAATATTTCAGGCGACAACGGTTTTGTTATTGATGGCAGCACTAATACTCCTAATCTGGTAGGCAATGGTAGTAACGTGGTTATGTTGGGGGATATTAACGGCGATGGTTTTGCCGATCTAGCCTCAGGTGGTTCTCCCGATGGCCTACTCATTGTCTTCGGTAATAGCACTAAAAATCTAACATCGCCAACTGCAACCCAAAGCCTTCAGGTGACGATCCAGAATGCGCAAATTCAACAAGTCGTGAGTATGGGAGATTTCAACGGCGATGGACTGCAAGATTTTGGAGTATTAGATACTGACGGTAACTTATATGGGGTGTTGGGCAGACCCAACTTAAGCAGTCTGGGAACCTTGACGCTGAGTACTACTAGTAATCAATATGTATCGACTACTGATACCAAAGTTACCGGTAATGTAGGTGATGTTAATGGCGATGGTTATGATGATTTTCTCTTTAAATATGATTTGTACTTCGGCAATGCTGAGGGCATTCTGAATAATGCCAGTACTGATTATATAGGACTTAATGAACCTGGTGCTCAAGGAATTGGTGATATTAATGGAGATGGTTATGCAGATCTGGGAGTAGGAACCCCCAATGTCAATTATGGTCAAGGAGAATTTACTATTACCACAGGCCCTCACATTACCTCTTCAACCAATCAAACAACAGTCACAGCCCCTAATAATCCTGCAGCTACAGGTGAGATAGACTCATCATGGCCGACCAGTTATGGCGATGGGGGTGGCAGTACGCTCATACGACCCGCACTGGTTAGTAACGACCAGGGAACGCTATTGAGGGTTTACAATAACAAACAGAACCTGTATGTACAGACGACCACTAATCCATATGGGGGAACTAACGATGTTTGGGGTAATAGCACTGAAATTAATCCAAGCATAAAAACTAATTCGTCGGTTTCCCTGGCTTTCTATCAGGGGATGTACTGGCTTGCTTATACAGGAACAACGGGGAACCTTGATTTAGCTAATAGCATTGATGGAATTAATTGGAGCGATTCCTATATAGTCAACGGGAATACATCTTTGGCAGGCCCTACTCTCGTTGTTTATAATGATCAACTTTACATTTTCTTTCTCAAAAATGATTTTGAAAATCCCGAGATTCTCTACACCTATTCCTCAGATCCTGCTAATTCGACTACTTGGTCTACCACTATCGGCACATCTAATGCAACATTGTCCAATGTTGGTGCTGCAGTATTGCCAGATCCGAATTTAAACGGACCAGGTACGTTAGTGGTTGCGTATCAACATGAGAATTCGACAAGTTTTTCTGTCATGACTTCAACCAATCCAGCAGAAGAAAGTAGTACTTGGGCAAGTAATACTGTTTCAGGACATTCAACCAACGTGGGACCAGGTTTAGCTCAATTAAATGGTACCTTGTATCTGACTTACTCAAACAACGATCTTCTAACCTCGAATGATGGGGTTAATTGGGGTAATTATCAAAGTGTTCCTACTGACACTTACCAGACTCCCACTCCAGTGATTTATCATGGGCAATTGTATATTGGTTTGGCTGGAACAGAAGGAGGCCTTGATATGGTAGGCTCTAACTTCATTGCTAATAACATGGCACTAGGGAGTGACCTGAAAGCAATAGGCGATTTTAATGGGGATGGTATATCAGATTTAGCGGTTCTAGCTCCCAATTATGTTAATCTCCAAGTAGAGTCACCATCCTTTAACGGTCAAGGTGGTGTTTTCATCTACTATGGTACGAGCAACGGAATTGCAAGCAATGCAACACCTGATGTAGTTTTAGTGGATGCAAGCGGTGCACCAATCATCACCAAAATAAGCGCAGCAGGCGATATCAATGGGGATGGTTATGATGACTTATTAGCTGCTGCTCCAAATGCGGCAATCAGTAGTAATGCCAATTCAGGAGCGGTTAATGTTGTCTTTGGCGGCAATCAGTGGAGTCAATATAACCTGAATAATCCCTATAACCTAGGTAATCTCTCATCAAATCCGACCCAAGGGTTCCAGATTACTGGACTACCAGGTTCTCAAGCAGGAATCTCGATGAGTGGCGGTGCTGATGTCAATGGAGATGGCTTGAGTGACATTATAATCGGTGCTCCAGGCAACAATGATAACCTCACCTACACAATATTCGGTAGTGATTTTAACAGCACAATAAACCAAGTGGGCACCCTTGGTGATGATGTGATGGTAGGAACCCCGACTGGCGAAAGCTTCGTTGGTGGTGAAGGCGACGACCAAATCTATACTAATGGTGGTCAGGATGTTGTCAATGCAGGTCCAGGAGATGACCTGGTAACAGTCTGGGATACGACTTTCCGTCGTCTAGATGGAGGAACGGGCACTAATACCCTAGAATTTGAAGGATATAACGGTGAGAATTGGAATTTAACAACACTCTCACCAGGGATAAGATTAAAAAACTTTGAGATCCTAGATATTACTGCCTACGGTTCTAATACTCTGACCCTCAACAGTCTAACAGTGACGAAACTATCTAGCGATAATATAGTTGCTGTGTTGATGGACCCTACTGATACCCTCAACTTGAGTGCTGACTTTAGTTCTACTGGAACAGTCTATCAAAGTGGTCAAACCCTCTACAAATATACATCATCAACCTCAGCCGCTACTGTATTAGTTGCTGAATCTAACTCCACTGTTTCTCCTACTGTCACATTCACTGCTGCTGCTACTAACACACCAGCTCCGATTTTACCCAATTCAACTCCTGCTGCTGTATCCAACCTAACTACTCAAGTAATAACTCCTACTGCATCTAACTCCAGTAATCAGACAACAACTGAGGCATTTAGCTCTAGTAATCAGCCCGCTAAAATCTATATTTCCAACCCGTTTGCATCCAAAGCAAATGGTGAGGTCAATTTTACTATCCAACGCACAGGAGATCTCACTCAGTATCTAGGAGTTGACTATATCACGAGTGATAAAAGTGGTAAAGCAGGGAAAGACTACTATCCTGCCTTTGGTGAGCTAGTCTTTACGCCAAATGAAACCAGCAAGACAGTCACCGTCAACCTACCACCCAATGAAACCTTTACCGGCCTGAAAAAATTTCAACTCACAGCCCAAATTGTCAGAGAAAGTAGCACATCAGTTCAACCTTTTCAGGTTGAACTGACTAATACTAATGGCTCACAGATACGTTACCTCACAAATCAGTCAAGTCCAACAGTACCTCTACCCAGTGATCCTATCAATTCCATTACTGCACCCATAGGTGAAGAGGACTTCTACCTAACTGCTAATCAACAAGGTACCGCTAGTCTCACTTTCGGTATCACAGGTGCTCCAGCAGTCAACTCCATATATGTGTCGAACAACCAAGGACAATGGCAGAACTTCTTCTTTGATGGGCAAACAGGCGCAAAATTCACCACCAATCCAAATGGAACTAAAGAAGTACAGTTAAACTTCCAAGATGGTGGAAGAGGTGATGCTGATAGCTCTAATAATGGCATCATCAATGTCAAGATGGCTATAACCAATTCCTCACTCACCCCAGTTGTTGGCACACCATTAAAAGATACTTTGATAGGTACGGGTACGGCATCTCAGTTGATCGGCATAACTGGTGGGGATATCCTCACAGGCAGTGCTGGCGTGGCAAATGAGTTTTATTATACTTCTTTAAAAGATGTAGGTAGCACTATTACTAACTTCCAGCCCAATACTGATAAGCTCAACTTGAGAGAATTATTGAATAGTATTGGTTATCAAGGTTCAAATGTTATTGCTGATCACTATGTCGGTTTCAAACAATTATCTACTGGTACTTTTGTAACGATTGATAGTGATGGTCTTGGTACTGCAAGTGTTCCTCGTCCCTTCTTATTTGTCAAAGGTGTTACAGAGACACAGTTAAATAACACAAATAACTTCGTTTTTTAAGATTTTGGCGGTCTGGAATGGTCCCTTGAACTTGTAACTAGGGACCCATTTGGATTGCCTTTGCTAGACACAATAATCCCTATGAGGGATTGAAACTTCTAGAAAGTAAAGAAATTACCCCAAAACTTATTAAGACTACCCCACTTAAAGAATTAATCCAACCCGACCAGCGACGCACAGAAAGTAATTGTTTTATACTAGCTGTAAAGACCCCCGCCAGAATTAACGGGGAAACATAGCCTATAGTATAAGACAAAAGTAACACAGCCCCCGTTCCTATTGATCCTGTTGTGGCAACCCAAGCTAAAAGAGTGGCTAGAACTGGAGTACTACAAGGAGAAGCAATCAAGCCAAAAGTCAAACCCAACAGATAAGAACGTACAGCAGGGGGAAAGTCGTTTTTAATCCAATCTGTAGTACCCAGAGAGGGAAAATTAAAAGTAATCACTTCTAAAAGATTAAGTCCCATCACAATAGCAATGATGCTTACTACTACAGGTAAACCGATACCAATTTGACCGTATACTTGACCTACAACAACCGCCAGAACACCCATACCAGCTAGAGTAGTAGCCAAACCTAGAGAGAACCAAGCAGACTGTAAGGCGCTTTGTAGTTTCCCCTGATTTTCATAACCACCAATATAGGCAATCGTCAGAGGTAACATCGAAAGCATACAGGGGGTTAAACTAGTCAGGAGTCCGGCTAAAAAAATCACCCCAAAAGTTAAAAGATTAATCTGGTCGAGTTGCCCAGAAACTAGACTATCAGCATACCGTTCTAAAAAATAAAGTTGAGTTTTTAACCAGTCCATGAATTCTAAATGTTAAGATATATTTAAAAAATTACTCTTTATTTAAGTATATGGTTTTATTCGGCTTTGGTAAAAAATCCACAATCCCTACAGCAACAGAAGCCTTACCAGGCAGAAATAACCCTATTCCCACTGCCCAAAAACACTTCGTCAATGGACACCCCCTTAAACCACCCTATCCTGAGGAGACCGAATGCGCGGTATTTGGTCTGGGTTGTTTTTGGGGCGCAGAACGTAAATTCTGGACAATAGAAGGTGTTTATGTAACTGCAGTCGGTTATGCAGCAGGAAGTACGCCCAACCCTACTTATCAGGAAGTATGCAGTGGTTTGACTGGACATAATGAAGTGGTTCTAGTAGTCTACGATCCGAAAATTGTCAGTTATGCAGCTTTAGTTAAGGTCTTCTGGGAAAGCCACAACCCTACCCAAGGAATGGCTCAGGGGAACGATAAAGGCACTCAGTACCGTTCCGGCATTTACTATTATTCACAGGC